>CAYJFF010000010.1:8319-45246 GCA_964369345.1 uncultured Oscillospiraceae bacterium | reverse complement strand
TCATAGCAGCATCTACAGACAGCAAAGTGGACGGAATAATCACAGTAACAGTAACAGAGAATAAGCCGATACCTATAACGGATATTGATATAGTAGGTGGAGATATTACGCTGAATATCGGTGAAGAAAAGTCGCTAGTGGCAGAGATAACCCCAGAGAATGCGACTAACAAAACACTGGAGTGGACATCGAGCAATGAAAAAGTCGCTACAGTGTCCAGTAGTGGTAAGATAACGGCAGTGGCTGTGGGTGAGACTACTATCACAGCAGCATCTACAGACAGCAAAGTGGACGGAATAATCACAGTAACAGTAACAGAGAACAAGCCGATACCTATAACGGATATTGATATTGTAAGTGGAGAAATCACGCTGAATATTGGTGAGAAAAAGTCGCTAGTGGTAGAGATAACCCCAGAGAACGCAACTAACAAAACACTGGAGTGGACATCGGACGATGAACAAATTGCTACAGTGTCCAGCAGTGGCGAGATAACGGCAGTGGGTGTGGGTGAGACTACTATTACAGCGGCATCTACAGACAGCAAAGTAGACGGTGTAATCACAGTAACAGTAACAGCGCTACCTACAACCCCTACAAACGCAACAGAAGAAACACGGACGGAGTAAAGAAAGAGAGTATATTTTGAGTTTTCTACCTATAAATAAAAAAGAAATGACAGCAAGGGGCTGGGATGAAGTGGACTTTGTGTGTGTCACTGGTGATGCATATGTTGACCACCCAAGCTTTGGTATAGCGATAATATCACGCTTGCTAGAGAGCAAGGGTTATAAATGTGCTATACTGGCACAGCCTTCGCTGAGTACTAGGGCTTTTGGGGAGTTTGGCAGACCCAGGCTAGGATTTTTGGTGACTGCTGGTAATATTGACTCCATGGTAGCACACTACACAGCAGCTAAGCGTAAACGCAGTGACGATGCCTATACACCTGGTAATGTCGCTGGCAAACGCCCAGATAGGGCAACTATTGTGTATAGCAAGCTGATAAAAGAAGCGTTCCCAGATGTACCAGTGCTTATTGGTGGGTTGGAGGCTAGCCTAAGACGCTTTGCACACTATGATTACTGGGACGATGCTGTAAGGCAGAGCGTGCTAGTTGATAGCGGTGCAGACTTGCTGATGTATGGCATGGGCGAGAGACATATCGTGGAGATTGCACAGCGTTTGGCACAGGGCGAACAGCCACAGACTATGCGTGATATCAGGGGTACTTGCTACCTTGCGCATATATCGGAGCCACTGCCAGAGGACTGCGTAGTGTGTGGTAGCTACCACAAGGTGAGCACGGACAAGACAGCGTATGCAAGGACTACAAAAGTTCAGCTAGAAAACCAAGACCACATCACTGGGAAAAAGCTCTCACAAAAACACGGTGAGTACAATGTTATACAAGTACAGCCAGATATCCCACTGGGTGAAGAAGAGCTGGATAGCGTATGGGAGCTACCTTTTGAGAGAAACTACCACCCAAGCTATGATAGTAAAGGTGGGGTAAAGGCGATAGAGGAAGTACAGTTTTCCATAATGCACAACCGCGGTTGCTATGGCGCTTGTAACTTCTGTGCTATAACTTTTCACCAAGGTAGGGTAGTTACTTCTCGTAGCCATAAATCTGTAGTAGAAGAAGCCGAGAAACTAACACAGCTACATGGCTTTAAGGGATATATACACGATGTAGGTGGCCCAACAGCGAATTTCCGTACACAGGCTTGTGAAAAACAACTAAAGCACGGTGTTTGCAAAGATAGAAAATGCCTGTCACCACAGGTCTGTAAGAGCATAAAGCCTAGCCATAGCGACTATTTGGAGCTACTGCGGAAAGTACGCGCGGTAAAAGGCGTGAAAAAAGTATTTGTGCGCAGTGGTTTGAGATATGATTATATAGTTGCAGATAAAAACAAGGATTTTCTAAATGAGCTAGTGGAGCACCACATAAGCGGACAGCTAAAGGTAGCACCCGAGCACTGTGCCCCCAACACACTGGCACGTATGGGTAAACCACAGGTTAATGTATTTACACAGTTTGCAAAAGAGTTTTATGTGGCTACAAAAAAGGCGAACAAAGAGCAGTATCTCGTACCATATTTGATGTCATCACACCCTGGCTGTACGCTAAAAGACGCAGTGTTACTGGCACTGTACCTAAAAGAGCATAATATGCGCCCAGAGCAAGTGCAGGATTTTTACCCCACACCTGCTACTGCATCTACTTGTATGTTCTACACAGGGCTTGACCCATACACAATGGAGAGTGTGTATGTACCCACGGACCCATACGAGAAAAAACTACAGCGTGCGTTGCTACAGTATTTCAAACCACAGAACAAGAGATATGTAATAGAGGCACTTATAAAAGCTGGCAGACGTGACCTAATAGGCTATGGCAAGGAGTGCTTGATACAGCCTGATAAAGAGTACGCAGACAGAGAGCGTGCAAGGCAGAAAAAAGAGGAAGAGCGAAGAATACCAAAGAGAGTAACTACTAACAGGAACAAGAGGAGAAAGAGCAAGTAATGTCAATGAAAAAAGCAAAATCACTCTTGTTGCAAATAGTAACACTGATAGTTGTTGCTGTGGGTGTGTGGCTATACCCAGAGCTAGAGGGATATATAAACCCACCACCAGCGCCGACAGTACCAGCAGAGGGCACAGCAGAGGTGCATTTTGTAGATGTAGGGCAGGGCAGTGCTATACTGATAAAAGGTAGCGAGAAAAATGTGCTAATAGACACTGGTGAGCCACAGTACGCAGATACACTGGTGCAGTACCTACAAAGCAATGGTGTAAATGACTTGGACTATCTAATAAACACCCACCCACACTACGACCACATGGGTGGAATGCTAGATGTAATGGAGGCTATACCTACACAGAATGTCATAATGACAAAGCTAAAAGAAAGTATAATACCAACTACAAAATCATATGGTGAGCTACTGGATTATCTGCTAGAGAACAAAGAAACTATATCCACAGCAGAGGTGGAGCTTGGGCAGACAATTGATATGGGAAATGGGCTTATACTAACATTTATAGGGCCAGTAGAGGAGTTTGGCGACCTTAATAACGCTAGCATTGTGACAAAAATGCAGTTTGGCGAGACCTCGTTCCTGTTTATGGGCGATATAGAAAACGAGGCACAGCAGGCTATGTTAGAAACTACTAGTATAACAGAAGTAACTGTGATAGAGTCAGCACATCATGGCAGTAGTACAAGTATAGATGCAGACTTTATGGCTGGGCTAAGCCCAGAAATAGCAGTTATACAGTGTGGTGCAGACAACGACTATGGGCACCCACACCAAGAAACACTACAGTTATATGACGAGCTAGGTACGCAGTATTACAGGAATGACACACAGGGAAATATAAAAATAGTAACAGACGGAAACACAGTATCTGTTACTACACAAAATAAATAAAAGGAGGCTTTTTCTATGTTGGTTGTAGATAGACTAGAGGGAGAATATGCTGTTTGTGAGGATAGCGAAACAGGCAAAATCAAAAGGCTTGCAAAAGTTATGTTACCACGCAATGTATCCGAGGGTGACTGCCTGATAAAAGAGGCGGACGAGTACAAAATAGACGCAATATCAACAACAGCACGTAGAAAAGAAATGCAAAACAAACTTAATAAGCTATATGACTAATGTAGAAAACAGCCTGCTAAACTATTGAGTAAAGCAGGCTGTTTTTTGTTATATTATATTTGTTTGGTAGGCTATGCGTGGGTCACCACTTGCTAGATATATAGTGCCACAACGTGCAAAACCATGCTTCTCTAGTAGTTTGTGCATTGGTGCGTTATCTTTGTGGGTGTCTATCCTAATATTGCTATGTAGTTGCTTGCAGTAGTCTATGCATGCACCAGCAATACCATGCCCATGCTTTGCAACAGCTATGCGATGTATCACACCATATGGCTTAGCATCAAGCCACGCACCGTCGTGTATCTCAGCATATGTGGGGTCGTCGCCAACAAAAAAGCAGAATGTAGCCACAACCTCACCCTCGGACACACAAACATAGCTTGTGCCAGCCTCAATATCACTGGGGATAAGAGCCTCGGGGAGATTTCCTTGCCACTGTGTCAGGTTGCCTGTGCTGCGCATAAATGCCTTTGCACTAGCAAAAATTTCATTAAGTCTTGGCAAATCCTGCGCTGTAGTCTTACGTATTTCCAAAATTTCTTTCTCCGTTTACAAATTGATAGTGCTAGTAATATTACTCTGTACCTTTAACAAACACAGGTATTTTATCAAGGAAAATGATATCATCACGCTCAGCAGCGTCGCCCTCTGCCAATATAGCAGCACGTGCAACAACCTCGCCACCAGCCTCTTTTACTAAGTATTCCAGAGCTTTTAGCGAGCCACCTGTAGATATAACATCATCAATGATAGCAACTTTTGCGCCCTTTAGCCTGTTCACATCGTGCTCATCTAGGCATAACATCTGCTCTATAGCAGTAGTTATTGATTTTAGCTTAGTAACAATAGGGTTTGACATATAGCCTTTTATAGATTTTCTCGCAATGATATACCTAGGCATATTCATAACCTTAGCCATTTCGTATATTAGAGGTATGCTCTTTGCTTCTGCTGTTAGCAGGATATCGACATCTTTTGGTAGGCGCTCTGCAAGTGCTCTTGCACATGGCTCTACTATATCAGTGTCACCAAAAATAACAAAAGCTGCAATAGAAACATCTTCGTTTATTGGAACGATAGGTAAATCACGCTCCACACCAGCAAGGTTTATTTTTAAGCTTTCCATAGAGATTTCTCCTTATTTTACATATATTTTCGGTTGCTAAATAATGGTATCAAAAGCAACCCCATACATCATATATTATAACATAGCTTTGTGTGTTTTTCTAGTAGCAAAATAAATTTTTATAAGGAGCTTGAACGCTTTACTAGAGCAGTGTAAATGAATATTTTATATAATTGATGTTGCGTTTAGTAGAGATGTATCACCGAATTTATAGTGAAAACACTGAAAAATGCAAGAAAAGCAAAAATAAACTTGCAAAATGTGCTTTGATTGACTATAATAGTACTTAGATAAAATAGAATTGGAGTGTGTGGAATGAATTTGTCATATAACAAACTGTCTAAAGCAGAACTACAAAATTTACAAATAGTGCTGAAAAATGAGTACAATGAGCTAAAAGCTAGAGGGCTAAAGCTTGATATGTCACGCGGAAAACCAAGTGCAAAGCAACTTGACCTTGCTATGGAAATGCTAGACACTGTAAATAGTAACACAGATGCAAAATCCAAAGCGGGTACAGATTGCCGTAACTATGGTAGCCTAGAGGGGCTTGATGAACTGCGTGAGATGTTTGGATATATACTAGATGTACAGGCGCACCAAATACTAGTAGGTGGCAACTCCAGCCTTAACCTTATGTTTGATGTACTCTCTCGTGCTATGCTGGTAGGTTTCCAAAACTCACCTAGACCATGGTGCAAAGAAGACAAGGTTAGGTTTATCTGTCCTTCTCCTGGCTATGACAGGCATTTTGCTATCTGTGAGTATTTTGGTATAGAGATGATAACAGTGGATATGACGGACGAGGGCCCAGATATGGACACTGTGGAGAGGCTGGTTGCGGCTGACTCTACTATAAAAGGTATTTGGTGTGTGCCAAAATACTCAAACCCAACAGGCGTAGTATACTCAGAGAGAGTGCTACAGCGCTTGGCAGCACTACAGCCTATGGCAAAAGATTTTATCATTATGTATGATAATGCATATGCTGTGCATGACCTTTATGCAGACTGTCCACCACTGCCAAACATCTACACCATGCTTGAGAAAAACGGCTGTGAAGATAGGATTTATATGTTCACATCTACATCAAAAATCAGCTTTGCTGGTGGCGGTAGCTCGGCACTTGGTGCATCTCCTGCAAATATCGAGAGAATGAAAAAGCAACTAGGCATACAGATTATCAGCTATGATAAAATGAACCAGTTAATGCATGTGCGTTTCTTTAAGAACACACAAGGCGTAAAGGCACATATGGATAAACACCGTGAGATATTACAACCAAAGTTCATAGCTGTGGAGGAGATATTGGCTAGTGAACTAGGCGGTTTGGGTATAGCTACATGGACAAAACCGCAGGGTGGATACTTTATCTCACTTAACACCATGGATAACTGTGCAAAACGTGTTGTGGAGCTATGCAAAGAGGCTGGAGTTACACTAACACCTGCTGGTGCTACTTACCCTTATGGCAACGACGTGAGCGATAGCAATATCCGCATAGCACCGTCCTACCCAGAGGTGGAGGAGCTAATACAAGCTACAAATCTACTCACATTATGCATAAAGCTTACATCTGTAGAAAAACACCTACAAAATTAATAATGTGCAGAGCAGCCGAGGTTTTATAGACTTCGGTTGCTTTTTACTATGCTATAGCAAAAAACAGCACTAATATACGGTTACCAGCAAAGAAAAAACCTACAACTATCAAAAAAATTGATAGCGGTAGGTTTCTTTGGCTTGCACATCGTGTTATGCTCAGTCGGGAAGCCCTGACAGGCACTTCACCTTGCGAAAATTGGCTAATGGCTAAGGGTGAATGGTGAAGGACTTTAGTGTGATTTGCCAGCGATTATGCTCATTTTACTTATAAGCACGCTCGAATTTTAAGCGCTTCGTTTCACTTTTTGTCCAACTTTCTATTGCATCTTTATGTTTTTTAAATCCAATGCCTGTAGGGTCAATCAATATAAAAAAGATTATGAAAGCAATAATGGCAATGATATATTTAATGATTTTCACGATTACACCTCCAATTATTATATAAACAATCTACACCACAAACTACAGTACAGCAACCTAAAACAGCGAAGAAACTTACAGTAGCTCCACAATTCTGTGGAAAGTTAGTACGTGAAAAAGTAAGAATTGCTATTGATAGTGGCAAGTCGATGCGAGCTACCACACAGTGGAGCGTGCACTGGGGGTTTTTAGGGGGTCGAGAGCCTCGCTCGCATTACCCCCTAAATCACGCTTGGTTACTTGTCGTGATGAACAAGTAACGAAAAAGGGCAGAGATTATCAGCCCTGTATAGAATAATCACAGAAGCACAGACTGCCACCCTAACACAAATGCAGACTAAGAGCGAGTACTAATGTTAATATACTAATTATGCGTTTGTGGGCTGAACTTGGCAGATAGAAAACCATATAGCAGTATAGAAATTACACCTATGATAAGAGTAGCTACTACTATAGGTGTCCATAGTGAGAGCAACGGCATTTGTAAGGCTACAACGGAGATACCTGCCATGGAGATATCTGATATATACATTGTTTGTGGCATAGTTTCGCCCCATACATTGGCGGCTGTAATGCCTGTAAGTAGCAGTAGTAATGGCAGGGAGCTTTTTATCCACTGTCCAAAAGTTGCGTTCTTGCCACAGCTTGCATTGTTAAGTAGAATAAATACTAGCAACAGTGGCGCACTTATCATATAGCTGTTAATCGGGGCGAATATGGTGTTTATTGCACCCAGAGAATGATAAAATAGATAATTGCCCATTATATTGTTTGATAGCAGTGCAACTATAGCAATGATTGTAAAAGAAAATACATTACCGATTTTGTAGCCCAAGTAGCCTAGCGCACCTGTGAATATAAAGAATAGTATAGAGGCTAGTATGCTGTAGAGTAGGCTGTTACCTATAGCAAGGAAAGGCTGGCTAGATGAGCCAAAAGCCCCAGCCGATACTGGTATGTTAGCAAGCTCTGACTGTAATGGTATCATTAGCATGTAAAATGCTAGCAAGACCGCTATAGTCATCACTATTGCAATGATTGCCCCCAGGAAAGATGTGCTGTTAGATTTTTCTGCTTGCATAATAGGCACAGGTGCTGTATTGTTGCGACCACGCCGTATAAGTGACATTATAGCGCATACAACTATTAGTAATACAGACTGTATCGCTACCTTGAGTAGCCATGCAGCAGAGGAAAGTCCAACTTCCATAAACATTAGCCCTGTACGATAGATATATGTATCTATAACTTGTGTAAACTCTACATTTAGGTGGTTTTGGATAAGATTGACAGCGTTATAATCTGCCGAAAGGCAAGTAGCTATGCTGTAGCAGAGCATGATTGCTGCACCGAGGAATATGCCTTTTTTCGCGCCTAGAGATTTGCTCATTGTAGCATTGCCAAGGCTAGTACAGACAAAAGCCACTAAGAACATGCTGCGTAGCGAAACCGCTGCTGTGTATATTAAAATTACAATCGAAGATATAAGTAACTGTGAGGGCAGACGATTTGTTACCTGCATGTATATAGACATGGGAACAAAGAAAGGTAGTAGTAGTGCACCTGTAGTCAACGCACGTAGTTTTGTGGGTGCGCCAACAGCCACGAAAGCTATCAGTACGCCTAACCCCACCGAGAGCAGTGCTGGTAGCACAGAAAGTAGCAAGCTGTTACTGAATAACGATGTGAACATATAATCTTGCGTTAGCCTTGCAAAATTCTCCACGCCCACCCAGTCGCTATTAGCTATTCCAGACATTGGCGTATAGTCTTTGAAAGCCAGTATAAATGAGGATATTGCGGGAACAACTATAAAAAAGAAAATTATGAGCAATAGCGGGATGGAGGCTAATATGTACACAAGCTTTTTCTGAGATGTGGGACTGTTTTTTATCACAGAGTTTTGTACATAGTCGGGGATTTGATTGTTATTCATAGCATACACTCCTTTTTATTGTAGATGTCACACCTACTTTATAATATTATTTTATGATAAATTCACCATAAAGTCAAGTATATACTGGTGGTTTTATATAAAAAACACTTGATTTGTGTATGTCTTCTTTGGTATAATAAGTAGAAATATTGGCTTATTGATAAATGGTAAGAACACATGGAAAAAGCCATTGGATATGAATAAATCACACACAATGGCTTTGCTTGTTATTCTGCTGGCTGATATGTGTCTGTAGCAGTTGTCCATGCTTCATCAAGAGTTTCTAGGAAAGGCTCGATGGAGATAGTGCAAGAAGAACGCAAATCTTCGACATTTGCACTGCCATAGTCCGTTACTGGGACAGCTAGAACCTCGGAAACTGTCTTACCCATAGCCCACTGCTCAAACGCTGCTAGTTGCTCGTAGTACTCTTTGCCAATAGGCGATGCAGCACGCATGCCGTAGTTGTCACCAAGCTCTTTCTTGGAAAGCACATTGTCACTATTACCGTTTGTTACAGCGCCCTCAGCATCAAAAGCACCACGACTCTGTACAGAGTCCCAAACAACACTAAGGATTGTGCCATCTTCTGCAAAAGTAGCAGAACAGCTATAAACTTCTGACAATATAGAGCCATCACTCTCACCTGCATCTGCAATAGCTAGGCTACCTGTTAGCCCATGCCCATTCTTAATAACCATAGCTTCCTGGCTGGAGCAAGCAGACAGTAGCGCAACACACATCGACATTAATAATATCTTTTTCATAATTAATCTCACTTTCTATAACAATTATTCGCCAGTACATTCTTATTTTCTACAAATGTATTGATTTTTATTCCAATATAATGTAAAATAAACATTAAGTAGGGGCGTTTTGCGTTTTGCTTACAGATTATACTGTATTGTGTTTTTTTTGTCAATCTCTATTGGCGAAATAAGGAGGATAAATAGTGTATTTAAAAAATAAATTGAAAGCTTTGCCTAAATTACTTCTTATGACAGTGTTGGCGGGGTCGATAATGGTTTCTGCTGCGTTTGCTACAATCACACAGCCAGAAGAAGAGCCAGGCCCAGCACCTCAAATGGGTAATATAATACTTATGGATGAAGATGATAACGAAATAAATGCTGCACAAGGTAAGTACCAAGCAGAAGCAGGCACAGAAAATCTTCGTTTTGTAGTGGAACTACCTACCTCCCCACCACCGGAGGAAGTAATTTATAGCTGGATGGAAATAGGCTCATCCGTGCAGCTTAACCATAATTTAGATTTGTCCAACCCGGACAAGCCAGTATTGATACTAAATATTGGTGACGTTACAATACCTTTCGAAACTAACTATGTGATAGAAGCTACATATAATGAGGCTACAACAGAAAGAAATGTGGCATTGCACGTTTTTGACTGTCAGACAACACACCTAGAGATTACAAATGCACCAGATACAGAAACTATCTATCCAGCAGATTTTGCGTCAGATGGTGATAATAATAACGATATCTTTACGCTGGAGCTAAATACTATAGCAAATTTTGAGCTGGACTGTAAAGTAACAGGACATGGTAACAAAGCACACGAAGATAGATGGCACGATAAACAGAATGACATTAAGTGGATACTGCGACCAACACTGGGAACACCTAGTGTATATGGTATCACTGTAGAAACAGACTATGACCCAATCACAGGCGACCTAATAGGCGACCTGACTATCGACAGGACAAAACTACTAACAGACGTGGTAAACTTCACTATTTCTTTGCAGATAGATGATAATACATATACAACAGACAATATTCAGGTAATGAGCTTTGTACCAGACCCTAATGAGGGGTGCCTAAGCCAGCTAGAAATAACAGACGCAACCTCTATTAGCGTACCAGAGCTAAGTGGTGAAAATAAATTTTATTATCTAGCAAACAGAGGTTTCCAGCTAGACCTTGTGTCATCGACACTGGATATAGCGCTTAGTCTTACAAACTATACTGAGTATATAGACCCAAACTGCCCAGACGTACAGCGTGGCGAGGAATGCTCGCATATACACGATGATATAACATGGCGACTTAGCCCAAACACAGCTGGTTTTTCTATTGATGAAACAACAGGCGAACTATCTATAGTTAAGAGCCAGATAAGCTCTACTAATACTGACCCTGTGGTAACAGTTATGGCAGATGTTGTACATACAGAGAACCCAGTGACATTGGAATTTGCTGTAAACACTGCACCAGTGACAGAGCTAGAGTGCGAAAAAAGGATAGAAATAAGCCCAAGTACATATATAGGCATACCAACACTGGCGGACGGAAACAGAGTATACACAACTACCGTGCGTGATAGTGTCACAAATGCAAGCATTACTAGATGGAACATAGATGTGGAATCTGATAGCCTAGAAATACCATTATCACTAAATAACTACAGCATTTCTTCTGTAGGTTACTGCCCAGATGAGGCCGCAGGCAACGAGTGCACGCATGTGCTAGACGATATAGAGTGGAGCATGGATGTAAACCGCAGTGGCTTTGATATTCACGCTGATAATGGGATACTTTCTATAGAGAAAATGGATATTAGTACAGCATACCCAGAGCCACTTATACAGGTGCGCGCAAAGGTAGATGATGCGCTTAATTCTGGTGCGACAAACCCTGTTACGCTGAATATTCAAATTCACCAAGTAGACCCACCGGAGGAAGATGACGAGGACGGAAGCTCTGGAAGTGGTTCAAGTAGCGGTTCTGGCTCCAGCGGTACAACTACAGAGGAAGAAGAACAAGCACTGGAAAACAGGGAGCAGTGGGACGATATCAAAGAAGAAATAGAAGAATCTGAGTGGGGCGATAGCATAAAAGAAGATATCGAAGGCAACACAGATATGCCAGCAGATGTTTTTGAGACCTTGCGTGGTGAGGATATAGAGCTAAGGCTAGAGGTAGGCGATGGCTTCGTGTGGGTGCTGAATGGCAGAAACTTACAAAGAATACCATCATACTCACCATATCTACCACTATCTGTAGAGCATGTAAAAGATGATGCTATAAGCAGACGTGCAGAGAACTATGACGTTATGATATTTAGAACCAACAACACAGACCCACTATATGGTACTATTATACTAGAAAAAGAGCTGGGTAAAAACTTTGCAGGCCAAAAACTGTATCTA
This sequence comes from uncultured Oscillospiraceae bacterium, assembly GCA_964369345.1. Lineage (GTDB taxonomy): Bacteria > Bacillota > Clostridia > Oscillospirales > Ruminococcaceae > Angelakisella. Next base: position 33,316 of record CAYJFF010000010.1, on the reverse strand, counting down.
TATGAGTATGACGAAGTAACAAAAGAAACTACATATAAGAGTACGGTAATAGGTGACAAAGGTGGTTTGTATTCTATATCATTGACAGAGGGTGGCACGTACATAATGGCGGAGCGTCCAATTCCGCAGACAACCACTACAACAACTACTACCACTACACCACCAACATCTATACCAAACACAGGTAACTCGGGCACGGGTACGGGAACAAGTTCGCAGAGCACATCTACTGTACCAGAAAGTTCATCGTCATCCACACCTAGCATAATAGTTCCTGTTGTTTCGTCATCTTCACAGTCGGAGGTACCACCGGAGGAGTCCCAGAGTGAAGAAAGTGACACAGCTGTAGAGGGTGAAGAAGATGAGCCGTTTGAGCTATCTGTTGCTAGTATTTTGACTGCTGATGTACCCATGATTATACCTATAATAATAGGCATACTGGCACTTGCAGTTATTAGCGCGCTGATGTTGACACGTGGCAAATCCAAAGCTAAAAAGACATAATTACAAGCTGATAGAGCTGTTGCAATGGGTGATATAAGCCCAGCGCAACAGCTCTTAATGTTTTTGTGGTAAAAAACAGCTCTTTTTATAACAATGGCGATGAGTATTTTTATAACAGCAAAAATATGTTGACTTACATGAGAGAATATTGTAACATTATTACAAAGAAAAACGTTTTGATAAGGAGAGTAGAATGAGTAAGAAACTTAATCGAGTAGGTATTGTTACTATCCCCAGCGAAGTTAATTTTTCTGATAGCGCAGTGTTGAGAGGCGATATAGGCGACCAGCCAAACCAACCAACAAGAGGTGTGAATATTTTTGTTAACTCAAAAATGGCTTTCCAGAGCATAAGGGGCATAGGTGGCTCGTTTAGCGAGATAGGTGGCAAAGCTCTGTTATCCTTGGGAGAAAAGAGCAGGGAAGATGTTGCTAAAGCACTGTTCGAGAACTGCCTAAATTTTTTCAGGCTACCTGTTGGCTCTAGTGACTTTGGGCTAGATGCATATAGCTATAATGATACAGAAGATGATTTTGAGATGAAAGATTTTTCGTTGGAGCGAGATAAAAAGTATGTTATGCCATATATGGAAATGTGCAAGAGCTATTGCCCAGATATGGGTATACATGCATCTCCTTGGAGCCCACCATGGTGGCTAAAAACAAATCGTTCTGCTTGTGGTGGCGGTAACGTAGTAGATGAAGAAAAATATTATAATGCACTAGCAAAATATGTAAGCTTGTTTGTACAGGAATACAAAAAACAAGGCTTTGATATTGAGCGCTATGCAATACAAAACGAGCCAGATGTTGACACCAAGTACCCTAGCTGCATTATGTCTGCAAAACAAATGGGAACTGTGATAGAGTACATTTATAAGGAGTTTGCAGAAAATAATATTAATACAGAGATATGGGCAGGTACATTTAGGACTATACAGGGTGCTAGTGCGTGCGAGTTTGTGTGCGAAAATGAGGATATACTGGATAAAATAAGTGGTATCGGCAGCCAGTACAGCATAATGCAACCAATGCACGACATAGCTTATAAGCACCCAACACTAAAATTTATGCACACAGAGAGCAGTTGCTTTAAAGGTGAGAACACATGGGAGCAAGCTATAGTGCTGTATATGCATATACTGGACTACTACACAGCTGGTTGTGATACATTCACATACTGGAACATGATACTGGACAAAAAAGCAGAGAGCACTTGGGGCTGGAAACAGAATAGCCTTGTTAACATAGATGAAGAAACAGGCGGAGTAGTGTATAACCCAGATTACTATATTATGGAGCTTGCTGCTAAGTGTATGAGGCCAAATGCGCAAAGAGTTTCTTATACTTCTATAAACAAAAGAGGTATAGCAGTAAAACACGAAGACGGAAGCATATACTTTATGGTTAGCAATTTTTCTGACAAAAAAGAAGTGGGAAATGCTGTGGTTGATGGAGTAGCATATGAAATAGAGCTAGAGCCATTATCTATTTCGTGTTTTAGCCTATAAAGGGTTGCGCATCACAAATAAACTAAAAAGTATCAGTAAAATAGTAGTTTTGACACAACACACCATACTAATAGTATATTTTATCTGAATATTACATTGCGTTGATGAAACATAACAAAAAAACACCTCCCAGTCATTAGAGCTTAAATCTAATAATTGGGGGGTGTTCTACGGTTTTATTTGTACATTGCCATATACTCACCATGTGCATCAATTAGCTCGTCACACATCTTTTTGATATCTTCTATGGATAGCTCAGCAGCTGTGTGTGGGTCTAGCATTGCTGCACGGTAGATATCCTCTCTGTTTTTGGTTACAGCGGCCTCTATTGTCATTAGCTGGCAGGAGATATTACTGATATTCATAGCAGCAAGGTGTATTGGTAGTTTGCCAACATAGCATGGAGTTATACCAGCATTATCCACTAGGCATGGAACTTCCACACAAGCATCATGTGGCAAATTCTCTATAAGGCTACCATTATTTATCACGTTACCACCTATTTTGTATGGAACACCTGTAACAATAGCTTCCATAATATGAGATGCATATTCGTTGCTTCTCTCGTGTGTTACATCACCATTTTGCAGTAGCTCGGCTTTTCGCTCAGTCCAACGCTCTGTCAGGTTAATGCATCTGCGTGGGTATTCGTCCAGTGGGATATTGAACTGCTCTATTAGCTCTGGGTACTTGGATTTTATGTAAAAAGGATTGTACTCTGCATTATGCTCGCTGGACTCGGTGCAATAGTAGCCAAAGTTTTTTATATAGTCATAACGAACCATATCTTTGTGTTTTTCTGTTGCATTTTTCTCGGCAGCACGTTTCTTGATTTCTGGGTAAAGGTCATTACCGTCTTTGTCATGCAAAGAGAGCAACCAGCCCATATGGTTAATACCAGCAATTGTTTCGCGTCTGCCCTCTATTTTATCCTCCATATCAAGAGCTTTTAGCAGATGCTCCGAACAAACTTGCACGCTGTGGCAAAGACCAATAGTTTTTATCTTTGTATAGCGCTGCATATAGCCTGTTAATATAGACATTGGATTTGTGTAGTTTAGCAACCAAGCATCTGGGCAAACTTCCTCCATGTCATCTGCAAACTCCTGCATAACAGGTATAGTTCGCAAACCACGCATAATACCGCCAATACCCAGTGTATCTGCTATTGTTTGGCGCAGGCCGTATTTCTTTGGTATCTCAAAGTCGATAATGGTGCAGGGGTCATACCTACCCACCTGTATTGCATTAACAACAAATGTAGCGTCTTTTAGTGCGGCCTTACGGTTATCCACACCACAGTGCATAGTAATAGTAGCACGATTATCATTGCTGTTTTTGTTGATAGCACTGAGTATTGTGTGGCACTCCTCCAAACGCTGTTCATCTATATCATACAGAGATAAATGTGCATCACAAAGAGCTTTGGAACACATACAGTCGCCAAGGACATTTTTTGCAAAGACAGCACTACCAGCACCCATAAACGTAATTTTAACCATAATTAATCTCCTCTGTTGAATTTATTTTATACTAATATTATAATACTAATATTTCACATAGATAGTTGTTTTTGTTTCAAATAACTGTTAATTTGTTGCAAATAGAAACGTTTTGCAAAAATATTCTGTTTTTATATAAAACTCGCTTGACATATTTGTGCTAAAGGTATAAAATAACTATAGGTATTTATATATTGACCTAATGCGACACTCTAAAGGATATAATGCAATTATTGGTATTTGTTAAACTTTTTTACATTTAGGTAAGTGCTATAAACATTTTTCTACTTGCAATTATTTTAACCCAATGTTTATTTTTACATTTTCATTATTGTTACAGAAAACTGAATAATAGATAAACAACGTATTGTATTATTGCTTACGGAGTTTGGTATTGGACGACAGGATACCTTGTGATGGTTTTGGCTCCGTTTGGGGCTGTCTATACTAAAATTACTATGAAGGGAGCAATAATAATGGATTTACAATCACTTTTGCCATTTATCATTGGTGGAATTGTTATACTTCTTATCTGTGTGGTTATCACATTTATTGTGGGTGCTGCATATGGCAAGAAGAAAACAGAAACTATGTTAGGCGCAGCAGAAGAAGAAGCAAAGAAACTGGTTAGTGATGCATTGCGTCTTGCTGAAACTAAGAAAAAAGAAGCAGTTATTGAGGCTAAAGACGAAATCTACAAGATGAAGAGCGAAGCCGAAAAAGAGAACAAAGAACGTCGTGGCGAGATACAGCGTCAAGAGCGTAGACTACAGCAAAAAGAAGAAAACCTAGACAGAAAATCTGAGAACATGGAAAAGAAGGAGGATGCTCTGCAAAACAAGCTAAACGATGCCGATGCAAGACTGAAAGAAGCAGACACTGTAATGGCTCGCCAGCTAGATATGCTAGAGAAAATCTCCGGATATACTAAAGACCAGGCGAAAGACCACCTGCTAGGTGAGCTTGATACACAGCTAGTTCACGAAAAAGCGCTGAAAATACAAATGCATGAGCAACGTCTAAAAGAAGAAGCAGACGGTAAGGCGCGCGAGATAATATCACATGCTATACAGCGTTGCGCAGCGGACCACGTAGCAGAGATAACCGTTTCTGTAGTACCGCTACCTAGTGACGAAATGAAAGGTAGAATTATCGGTAGAGAGGGTAGGAATATCCGTACACTAGAAACTCTGACTGGTGTAGACCTTATCATCGATGACACACCTGAGGCTATTACACTATCCAGCCATGACCCTGTTAAACGTGAGGTTGCAAGGATAGCTCTTGAAAAACTAATTCAAGACGGACGTATTCACCCAGCGAGAATAGAAGAAATGGTAGAAAAAGGTGCAAGAGATGTCGAGTTTAAGATTAAGCAAGACAGTGAGCGTGCACTACTGGAAACAGGCGTACACGGAATACACCCAGAGCTTATGAAGCTACTAGGTCGTATGCGTTATCGTACAAGCTATGGACAAAACGTCCTTAATCACTCTATAGAGGTTGCACAACTTGCAGGTATTATGGCGGCAGAAATGGGCCTTAACTCTGCAACTGCGACACTAGCTCGTCGTGCTGGCTTGCTACACGACATAGGCAAGGCACTTACACATGAAATCGAAGGTTCCCATGTTGATATTGGTGTTGACTTGGCTAAGAAATATAAAGAGAATGCTGATGTTATCCACGCTATACAGGCACACCATGGCGATGTAGAAGCAAAAACAATAGTTGCATGTCTTGTACAGGCTGCCGATGCTGTTTCTGCTGCAAGACCTGGTGCACGCCGTGAAAACCTAGAGAGCTACATCAAGCGTCTTGAGAAACTAGAGAGCATTGCCACTTCTTACGAGGGTGTGGATAAATGCTATGCTATACAGGCTGGCCGTGAGATACGCATTATGCTTAAACCAGAGGTTATTAGCGATGATGGTATGATTATTGCTGCTAGAGAGATAGCAAAACGTATTGAAAACGAGATGGACTACCCAGGACAGATAAAAGTTAATGTTATAAGAGAGTCCAGAACAATAGAATATGCTAAATAATTATTGGGGGTACACGCTATGTGTATCCCCTGTATTACTGCGATAGTATTTGACTAAAACAAAAAGATGTTGTATACTTTTATATTGTAGCCTAGACTATATTAGCAGAACGGAGTATGGTAATGAGTATTGATAATAAACTTGATGATATAGAAAAGCAATTCAGCCAGCCTCTGCAAATAAAAACAGAGGATATACCAAAACTGGATTTATATATGGACCAGCTAGTGACATATCTGGACGACAACCTATCACCCATGCACAAGAATGAGGACGGGCTGTTTGTTACAAAAACCATGGTAAATAATTATACAAAGCTGAAACTACTACCACCAGCAAATAAAAAGAAATATAGTGGCGAGCATCTGCGTATACTAAGCATGATAGTTCAGCTAAAAAAGATGTTGTCTATGAATGATATTGCAAAGATAACACAGCAGATACAGCCTGGCGACCATGATATTTATGATAGCTTTTTGCAGGCACAGTGCACAGCTTTTGAAAATCTGCCACAGACATTTGCAGAGGCTACTAAGTGCTGTACAGGGAAAGATAGTGAGAAAAAAGCACTGGCTATGGTTGCACTGCATTTCTTGGCAGAGGCACAGAGCAGGACACTTGTGGCACAACAAATATTGGGGCTGATAGAGCCCGAGGAAAAAACAGTAAAGGCAGGAAAAAGGTCCGATGAGGATGAGAAGAAAACCGTGGGCAAGACCTGAGCTAGCAGCTTGTCCTTTTTTTATTGACAACCCATTAGAGCTTGGCAAGAGCTGGCAAGCAGAGTTTGCAAATGACAATCCAATACATATGGAGCTGGGCTGTGGCAAAGGCAATTTTGTGGCAAAGATTGGCGTAGTGCACCCAGAGATTAACTTTTTGGCCATAGATATAAAGAGCGAGGTGCTGGCTATGGGCAAGAGAATTTGCGAGCAAGCATATGCAGAAAAAGGTTTGAACCCAATAGATAACCTAAGAATGATGAGCCAAGATATAGAGCGACTGCGAGATGTTTTCCAGTTTGGCGACAAGATAGAGAGAATATATATAAATTTCTGCAACCCTTGGTCAACCAAGACACGCCATCTCAAACACCGATTGACACATACTAGACAGCTAAATATGTATAAAACTTTGCTTTCTCCAACAGGAGATGTGCATTTCAAGACAGATAGCGACGAGCTGTTTGAGGACACTTTGGTGTATCTGGAGGAGTCTGGCTATAAGGTGGAATATATAACATATGACCTACATGGCAGTGGATATTCACCAAACTACACCACAGAGCACGAAGAAATGTATACAGCAGAAGGCATAAAAATAAAATTTCTAATAGCAAGACCTGTGTGATTTTAAAACAGCTTTGTATAGAAAAATACAGGGCTGTTTTTTTGTGTGATATAAAAAAATGAGTGATGATTTTAGTGAAAAAGTAGAAGATTTTAAAACGAAAATAAAAATTGTTACTATTATTTGTTGTCTTAATATGGCTTTTTAATAACTTTACGCAAATAGTGAAATTTGTAGGCATTAAAATTAGTTATTTTTTCGGAAGTAGATGCTTGACTTTTTTTCCGTTTTGTAATAAAATAGGTACTGGACACAAGATATAGGGGTAAAAACTCTTATGATATACTAATTATAGTGGGAGAGATGGATTATGATTAAGACAGTTAAGAAGCGTGATGGTCGCTTAGTGCGTTTCAATGAAGATAAAATTACAGACGCAATATTTGCTGCGGCAAAGGCTTTGGGTGGTAATGACCGTGAAATGGCGCTGGATCTAACAAACCAAGTGGTGAATTTTGTAACAGAAAATTACAAAGAGACACCACCAACAGTAGAGGAAATCCAAGATATAGTAGAGCGTATATTAATAGAGAATGGACACGCACGTACAGCGAAAGAATATATCATTTATCGTGCACGCAGGACACAAACACGTGATATGAACACTAAGCTAATGAAAATCTACGAAGATTTGACATTTAAAGATGCTAGTGATAATGATATCAAACGTGAGAATGCGAATATCGATGGCGACACAGCTATGGGTACTATGCTAAAGTATGGCTCGGAAGGTGCTAAGCAGTTCTACCATATGTTTGTGCTAGATGAAAAACATTCAAAAGCGCACCTTAGTGGCGATATCCATATACATGACCTTGATTTCCTAACACTTACTACAACTTGTTGCCAGATAGACCTTGATAAGTTGTTCACAGGCGGATTTTCTACTGGACATGGTTTCTTGCGTGAGCCAAAGGACATATTAACATATGCAGCACAAGCCTGTATCGCTATACAGTCAAACCAAAACGACCAGCATGGTGGCCAAAGTGTACCAAACTTTGACTATGCTATGGCAAAAGGTGTTGCGAAAACCTATGTGCGCATATACCAAACAAACCTTGCAAAATCACTGGAGTTTTATGAAGTTGTGGAAGATGCAACAGAGTGGGTGACCAATGCTGTAGATAGCATCGTTAACGAAAAAGCTCTGAAACCATCGCTAGAGAATGATGAGGCTTATTTGGCAGCAGAAAAAGAGCTACTGCTAACTATCACTGATGAAGCAACAGCTGTGAAAGCACAAGCAAAAGCTAAGAAATACTCAGTGAGAGAAACAGATAAAGCTACAAACCAAGCTATGAAAGCGCTAGTGCATAACCTAAACACAATGCATTCACGTGCAGGTGCACAGATACCTTTCAGCTCTATAAACTACGGTACTGATACCTCACCAGAGGGTCGTATGATTATTAAAAATATTCTTCTTTCTACAGAGAGAGGTCTGGGAAATGGTGAAACACCAATATTCCCTATCCAAATCTTCAAGGTAAAAGAGGGTATAAACTATAATGAAGATGACATAAATGTAGACCTGTTTAGGCTTGCGTGCAAAGTATCAGCAAAACGCCTGTTCCCTAACTTCTCTTTCCTAGATGCACCATTTAATAACCAGTACTACAAAGAGGGTAGACCAGAAACAGAGATAGCATATATGGGCTGTCGCACACGTGTTATAGGTAACGCCTATGACCCAGACAACCAGATAGTTACAGGTAGAGGTAACCTAAGCTTTACTTCTGTAAACTTGCCAAGACTGGCTATACGCGCTAATAAAGATATCGAATTTTTCTTCGAGCTACTAGAAAAAGAGCTAGAGCTAGTTTGTGACCAGTTGTACCACCGTTTCAAAATACAGGCGCAAAAGAAAATCAAAAATTTCCCATTCCTTATGGGACAGGGTGTTTGGATGGGCTCTGATAACATGGACCCAGAGGACACAATTGGCGAGATAATAAAGCACGGAACACTAACAACAGGCTTTATCGGGCTTGCTGAGTGCCTAAAATCGCTAACAGGTTTCCACCATGGAGAGAGTGCAAACAGCCAGCGACTAGGTCTTGATATAGTAGGTTTTATGCGCAAATATATGGATGACAAAGCAAAAGAAACACGCCTAAACTACTCGCTAATAGCAACACCTGGCGAGGGACTTTCTGGCAGATTTGTACGTATAGACGCGAAGAAATATGGACATATAGAGGGCGTAACTGATAGAGATTACTATACAAACTCTTTCCATATTCCAGTTCATTATGACGTTAATGCATTTGAGAAAATACGTCTAGAAGCACCATACCACGCACTAACAAATGGCGGACATATCACATATGTAGAGCTGGACGGTGACCCAGTGAAAAACCTAGACGCTTTTGAGGCAGTAATACGTTGCATGAAAGATGCAGGCATTGGATATGGCTCTGTTAACCACCCAGTAGACCGTGACCCAGTTTGCGGATTTACAGGAATAATAGAGAACGAGTGCCCAGGCTGTGGACGTACAGAGGCTGATGGCAAAGCACCATTCGAGAGAATTCGTAGAATAACAGGATACCTAGTAGGTACATTGGAGCGTTTTAATGATGGTAAACGTGCAGAGGAACGCGACAGAGTTAAGCATAATATCCAGTGTGAGCTATGAGTGTAGTTCGTGTAAATGGCATAGTGGCACAGTCGATAGTAGATGGCCCAGGTCTTAGGCTGACAGTGTTTACACAGGGCTGTCCACATGCTTGTATAGGTTGCCACAACCCACAAACTCACAACCCAACTGCTGGTTTTGATGTGGACACAGACCATGTATTATCTGCATTCAAGCGAAACCCGTTGCTAGCCGGTGTTACATTTAGTGGTGGCGAGCCGATATTACAAGCAGAGAGCCTGATACCACTGGCACAGGCTGTTGTGGATATGGGTAAAAACTGCATTATTTATAGTGGCTTTACATTCGAGGAGCTTGTAGGTATGCACGACAAGGCTGTTGATGAGCTGTTATCACTGTGCAAGCTACTAATAGACGGTAGGTTTGTGTTAGAGCAAAGAGATTTGACACTTACATTTCGTGGTAGCCACAATCAACGTATCATCAATATTCCTGCCTCGTTAGAGCAGGGCAGAGCAGTGCTTGCAGAGATAGATTAAAAAATACATAATTATAAACAGCGAAGTATTATAGCCCAGTGCCGTAATGCTCCGCTGTTTTTTTGTTTACAAAAGTGTTCAATAGCATACAAAAACCCCCTACCACAAAAGTAGGGGGATATGTAATAGCTTTATTACTATTAAGCTTCGCCAAATTTGTTGTCAACTAGAGCGATAAGCTCGTCTACAGCAACAACTTCATCTTCGCCTCTTGCTATAATTTCTATTTCATCACCATAGTTAAGAGATAGTGAAAGTAGCATAACGATAGATTTTGCATTAGCTTCCTCTGCACCATCTGTTTTTTTGATAACTATTTTGGATTTGAATTTGCTGGATGCTGAGATAAAATCGGAAGCAGGACGTGCGTGCAAACCTGTTGGGTTTTGGATTGTTGTCTTTTTACTATACATAATAAAGTCCTCCTATTTAATGTGTGCAAACTTTGTAATAGATTTAGTGAATAAATCCATACAAAATCAGCTTTTGGAATTAGAATATATCAAGTAGGAATAACCTACAAAATATCAAAGAAGTGGTTGTATATGTGTTTTCAAAACAGCTTCGACCTGATTTGCAGTCTTGCATTTCAGCACAGCTTGTGCAATTTTCTCACAATCAGCCATAGCGACTTGTGATATCACTTTTTTTACAGGGGCAACAGAAGATGGGTTAACGGAAAGTTTGTGCACACCCAAGCCGATAAGCGCAGGGACTGCGAGTGGGTCGCTACCTAGCTCACCACAAATGCAAATGGGCTTATTCTGTGATTGGAACTCCTTTGCTGCGTGGCTGATTAGCCTGAAAATAGCAGGTGTGTAAGAGTGATAATAGTCAGAAACCAATGGGTTTAACCTATCAACAGCGATTGTATATTGTGTGAGGTCATTGGTGCCAATACTCGCAAAATCAACTTCTTGTGCAAGCTCAGATGCCATTACAACCATCGATGGTATCTCAATCATTGCACCAACCTGTACATTGTCGCTATAAGGGATATTCTCGGTATCCAGCTCTGTTTTTATCTCTTGTAATATTTCTTTTGCCCTATAAATATCGTCAAGAGAGCCAACCATGGGGAACATTATACGCAACTTGCCATATACGCTAGCACGCAGGCAGGCACGGAGCTGTACTCTCAGTAGTTCTGGCATAGAAAAACATAGTCGGATTGCACGATTGCCCAAAAAAGGGTTTTGCTCTGGGGGCAGGTCTAGGCATAGGGGTTCTTTGTCACCGCCGATATCGGTTGTGCGCAGTGTTACAGGACGGTCGCCAAAATGCTGTAAGAGTTTCTTGTATATATCAAACTGCTGATTTTCATCTGGTAAAGTTTGGCTAGTCATGTAAATAAACTCGGTACGAAACAGTCCAACACCGTCTACATACTTGCTGTTTTTTAGCTCTACATCAGTCAGAGAGCCAACGTTCAAGTCCAAATTAACCAAGAAACCGTCAGAGGTTTGTGGGGTTATCGGTAGATATTTTTTTGTGTCATAACGTTTCTTTAAAAAAGCGCTATGTAGCTTCGTATAGTGCTCAATCTCATCATTTGTAGGGCTTGTAATTATATAACCATCAACCGCATCTACAATGATATGAGTATCGGATTGTATCAAATTATCAATATCAACACCATTGAGTGCTGGTATTTCATAGCTGCGTGCAATGATAGCACTGTGGGAAGTTACACCACCTACCTGTGTTACTATTGCAAGCACCTTGTCTTTGTCAAGATTTGCAGTGTCCGAAGGTAACAAATCGTAAGCTACAAGAATAATAGGCTCACCATCAATTACTAGCTTTGGTTCTGGGATACCCTCTATACAGCGTAACAAACGACGTTTAACACCCTCAAGGTCCTCGGTGCGCTCGCTGATAAGTGGGTTGCCGCTCTTGCTGATAACTGCAATGTATTTATTAAAAACCTTGTTGACAGCAGTAGAAACATCAAGTAGCTCGTAAGAAATTTCATCACGAATATCCTCGTCTATTGCTATGTCAAAAAGAATATCCACATGTGCTTGAAATATTTTTGCCTGAGATGTGTCGGCAAGGGATAGCCTGTCAAACAAAACATCTAGCTCCGCTTTCGCTGTTTCTCTGCCTCGCTCATAAGTTTCGATTGCAGTAGCTATTTCGTCGGAAGAAATTACACGTTCTACGACTTTTGGAGAATAAGGGTGGTAATGGAAAATAGGACCAATAGCAAAGCCGTCAGAAACAGTGTTTGCCTTTATCTTTTTCTGCATTTTACAACCCTCCCAAAACAACAAAAGTAATAAATAACATAATTTTAGTTCATACTCGTATTTTATCATATAGCAAGAATAAAATCAATTATAATTATCCCCAAAAAAAGACGCTTTTGATGTAGGAAATGTAAAAAAGTGGTTCGAATGAATATTGAAACTAAACAAAAAACGTACTATTTGCTAGAGTAGCTTGTATATGTCACAAATCCATCGAATAATTTGCCAATATATGCAAAAGATTCCCCAGTACCGATAGCAACAGCCTCGATTGGGTTGTCTGCAAGGCGTGCTTTTATCCTTATACGCTGGCTGATAAGTTTATCTAGACCACCAAGCATTGCACCACCGCCAGTCATTAACAGACCATTCCTGTTAAGGTCTGCAACAAGCTCGGGTGGGGTACGTTCTAGCACGGACTGCAAAGCCTGTATTATACGCTCTGCATCAGCCTGTAGTGGCTTGATAAGTTCTGCGTTTGTTATATTAATCTTCTGTGGCAGGCCTGTTACAAGGTTTCTACCCCTTATCTCGTACTCTTGGTCGCTCAAATCTTCTTCCCAAACAGTGGCAATGTCACGTTTGATTTTATCGGCAGAGTTATCACCAATAAGAACATTATACGTGCTACGTATATGTTTTATGATTGTTTCGTTAAGTTTATTTCCTGCCATCTTTAGCGATGTTTTGCACACGATGCCATTAAGAGATAGCACAGCGATATCACTTGTGCCACCACCCATATCTAGAACAGCTACACCACCTGGTTTGGTGATATCCACACCAGCGCCAATGGCAGCAGCAACAGGCTCTTCTATTAGGAAAACATTGCGTGCACCAGATGCCATAACAGTGTCTATAACAGCGCGTGACTCTACTTCTGTAATAGCGGAAGGTACGCAAACACAAACACGTGGTTTAAACAACTTGCTAGGTGCTATTTTCTTAAAAAAGTACTTTAGCATTTGCTCTGTAATCTCGTAGTCAGAGATAACACCGTCCTCCAGTGGGCGGATAACACGGATAGTGTCAGCGGTTTTACCAAGCATAGCACGTGCGTGGTCACCAACAGCCAGTACTTTGTTAGTTCTAGCATCTAGCGCCACAATAGATGGCTCTTTAAGGACAATTCCCTTACCTTTTACATATATTAGGGTAGTTGCAGTACCCAGATCTATTCCAATATCATTACTGAACATTAATAATACTCCATTCTTTTGCTGTATATGACACGCCCAAAATACAAGGATTGTCCCATACCTAATCATCTAGTATTGTACCATAGTCAGCGGTAGTTTGTCAAAGCTATTTTGTAGAAATTTTAGAAACAAAATATGACTGAATATCGAGAGTTTACATATGTAACACTAATGAGAAAAGCTTTATTGGCATATGTCACGAGCTTGCAAAAGTAAGTGCGACTATTCTTTTTGCACCCTTGCTTTTTAGTAGCTTGGCACAGCTGATTAATGTAGAGCCTGTAGTGTACAAATCGTCTACAAGCAATACGTTCTGGCTCTCGCCTTGCCAGTCGCCAATACTTAACTTCTCTCCACTATAAGCGCGTATTTTTTTGCCGAACTCGTGCTGTGCAAACAGGAACTCCTTGCTAAGGCTACAGTCACAACAGGGTATACCTAGCTGATGTGCTATATCCTGCGCCAGAATTTCTGCTTGGTTATAGCCTCTGCCACGCTTGCGCTCTTTTGGCATTGGCACAAAAGTCACTAGGTCGAATTTTTCTTCGCAGTGAGCTTCTAGTGTTTTCAACATATAGTAAGTGAAAATGTGGAAAGTTGTCTTTGCCCCACGGAACTTGTATTTGTTAAAAAACTTACGCAGTGCCCCGTGGTATTTATATGGTGCGTATACCGTTAGCCTGCCTAGTTGAGCCACTATTTTGTCAGAAACATATAGCTGGTGACACTTCTCGCATATAAACTCGTCTTTTACGAGCTTGTTACAACAAATACATTTACGTGGAAAAAGCAAGTCAATTATACTATCAATAATTTTCATAAATATCACCAATACTAAAAAATAGGTGGAGTTTCTGTCTGTAGCATGCTCATCAATCCAGTATAGCGCAGTGTTCGCCTGTTGTTATCTACCATATTAGCGATAGTTGCAGGGTTGCCAGCCATAACAAGTAGCTTTCTTGCTCTTGTTACACCAGTATATAGCAAGTTTCTATAGTGTAGCAAAGAGTGTTTATTGCCCAGCGGCATAACTACAACCTCAAACTCGCTACCCTGACTTTTATGCACTGTAATAGCATATGCAAGCTCTATCTGCTCGGCTTCCTCAAAAGTATAGTTTGCAACCTTGTCATCAAAGCGAATAAGTATGGACTTAGAGCCTAGGTCAATCATCTCTATTATTCCGATATCTCCGTTAAATATGCCCATCACCTCTATGTCATCATCTGTTTTGCAGACAATATCATAGTTGTTGCGCAGTTGCATTATCTTGTCACCCTCACGGAATGTCCTGCCAAAAAAACTAACCTCGGTTTTTAGTCCATCGGATGGATTAAGCTCTGCTTGCAAGGCTTTGTTAAGCTCTATAGTGCCTACAGGGCCTTGCTTACCTGGTACTATTATCTGTATATCCCACAGTGGGGAAAGGCTGTATGTCTTGGGTAACCTACGCACACAGAGGTCAACAGTCAGTTTCCTCAGCTCGTCTTGGTTGGGGCAGTTTAAAAAGAAAAAGTCGTTGTTGCGAGCAGTAAGTTTGGGGTACTCACCAGCGACTATTGCGTGTGCATTTGTTACTATAAGGCTACTGGTAGCTTGGCGAAAAACTTTATCCAGATGCACAGTTGGTACTATTCCGCTGTCTATAAAATCCCGCAGAACATTACCAGCAGAAACAGACGGTAGCTGGTCACAGTCACCAACCAATATCAGCTGTGATGTTATTTTTATGCCACGCATTAGGTTGTCCATAAGCAGTGTATCCACCATGGACATCTCGTCTATTATGATAACGTCTGCTGGCAGTGGGTTCTTCTCGTTACGCTTAAAGCTTAGTTTCTCGGCACCTGGCTCTACCTCTAGCAAGCGGTGTATCGTTTTAGCTTCTCTGCTAGTTACCTCTGACATTCTTTTTGCAGCCCTGCCAGTGGGGGCGGCTAGTAGCACTTTTTTGCCCTGTTTTTCTAGCAGTGCTAGTATGCCATTGACAGTGGTGGTTTTACCAGTGCCCGGGCCACCTGTGAGTATAAACATACTGCTGTTTACAGCTGATGATATAGCTTTTCTTTGTAGGTCATCATAGCTTATAGCAAGCTCCTGTTCTAGCAAATCTATATCGCTGTCTATATTGTAGTGAGTTTCTGGGTGTAGCTGTAACATCAGCTTTGCTCTGCCGGCTATGTAGTTCTCAGCCATAAAAAGCTCGGTTATGTACGCATACTCGTTATCACTACATTTATACAGAGATATAACAGCGTCATTGCACATGGTATCCAGTGTTTCGTCTATCATATCAGTGCCGATATCCAGAAACTCCTGCGCCATAGTGGTGAGCTTGGTTGTTGGCAGGCATACATGCCCATTGCGACTGTTGTGGCGTAGAATATGTAGAATACCTGCTTCTATACGGCAGTAGCTATGTGGCTCTATACCAAAATCTACAGCGAATTTATCAGCAGCAGAAAACTCAAGCCCCACACCGTCGTCGCACAGGATATAGGGATTTTGCTTTATGATATCGATGGACTCACCACCATATTTTTTCCATATAACAATGGACTGTGTAGCTGTTAGCCCATAGTTTGCAAGGAATATCATCAGGCTGCGTATACCATATAGTCGCCTGAATTCCTCGCAGATAGCAAGAGCTTTTTTCTTGGATATACCCTGTATGGTGGCTATTTTTTCTGGGTGCTGTTCCAGTATATTCAGTGTTTCATCACCAAAAGCCATGACAAGCTTTTTTGCATACGAGGGGCCTACGCCTTTTATTGCACCAGCGGAGAGATACTTGAGTATTGCGTTGGCAGTGTTTGGCAGTGTGCGCTGTATTATCTGCGCTTTGAACTGGGTGCCATATGTAGCGTGGGAGGTGTAGTAGCCTGTTACCTCTACTTCTTCACCCTCGCCAATGGCAGAGGTTTCGCCCACTACGGTGATAAGCTCGTCGCCCACACCAACCGTCATTACGGTAAATCCGCTATCCTCGCTATGGTATATAATATCTTCGACTGTTCCACACAGTTTTTCAGTTTGACGATTATCAGGCATTGTCGTCCCTCCCTGTAGTGTTTTTGATGATGCAAGCATTTAGCTCTGCCCCCAGTATTAGTGTGACAGAGGTGAAATATAGCCATATCAGTAGCACGATAATAGCACCGATAGACCCATAAAATCCAGAGTAGTTCGCCATATTTTCTACGTAGAATGAGAACCCAATGGAGTATAATAGCCAGAAAAAAAGTGCACCGATAGCGCCAGGTAGTACGGACTTTATAGTTATGCGCATATTGGGGGTGAAATAATAGATTGCAGAGAGAATGAATGTCATGGGGATAGCAAGGAGAACAAAACGTAGCACTGACCATAGATTTATCTGTGCTATGGATATGGGGAAAAGGCTATCCAGCATGCTAAGAAAAGCAGGGCCCACAATAACAAATATTATAGCAAGCACTATTATAGTGATAAGCCCAAGTGTAAAAGCAAAATCAAGCAAAGTGCGCTTTACAGGTGGGATTTTCTGTTCTTTATCATACGCCAGTGCTACAAAGTCTACAAGTGAGTGCACAGCGCGCATGGGGAAATATATAGAAAAAACAAAACCAAACACGAGTAGCTGTGTGCTGGTGTTGGTAGAAACATAGTCAAGATACCCCTCGAAAATGCCAAGTATATCTCTGGGGATAACATTGTCTAGTAGATTTATAGGGAGCTCTAGTGACAGTGTGCCCAGAATGCTACTGAGGAATATAATAAAGGGAAAGAAAGAGAAAATGAGATAATAAGTCAGCGCTGCGGCAGAGGTTGCCACGTTGTGCTCGAAATATCGTGATATCATATCCGAAGAAAGCTTGTATAGAAATTTGAAAATATTTATTATCTTGTTCACAAAAACCTCCGAGATAAAATACAAAATGTAAATTAAATTATGCTATAATAACAGTAATTATAGGACTAAGTCTGTGTTTCCTTGACGTAGAGCCGTAAAAAAGGTATAATAAAAGACGTATGGATTTACTGAATATATTATTGACAGCTAGCCAATAAAGGTTAGCTTATTTCTATCAAATTATGAGTATCAGTGGAATGGAGAGAAAATGCAAAAAATTACGATATTAACTTTGAGTGTTGCAGTTGCTGTACTGCTACTATTGCAAGGCTTTTCGCCGAAATATCATTTCCCACAAATAGAAAGCGAGACCACGGTAGAAGAAACCGTGACTTCGGCAGCGCCAGATGAAATAATAAAAGAAGTTTACTACACAATAGAGATTGCAGGAATAGAAGAAGCTACGCCAGAACGTTTAGAGCTAGATTTTGGTATATCGCCTGACACATACCGTAATGTATGGGGCAGATATAGCGATGGCAGGTTTGGTGTAGCTGACCTAATAATAATGCAGGCATACACCGGTGGGGAAGAAGAAGTAATGTCTGCGCTACAGAGCATAAAGAGCACACGCATAAGCACTTTCCAGAACTACGATGTATTTAACTCGCTAGAAATATCAAGTGATGGTGTAGTGTTGGAAAGTGGTGAGTACTTTATACTAATAATGATGGAAAACCAAGACGAAGTAGCGAAGATAGTAGAAGATTTCCTACCAAAGTAGTAGTGCTTACTCGCTATCTAAGTCGCTGTAGTCAAAACTCGATACATCATAATAATCTTCATCTAGGTATGTTTCGCCCTCTACCCCCAGTGTGCTACCAGAGCGCAGCTCATCCATGGAGGCAGAGCTTAGCATGCCTATTTTCGCCATTGAGACATACTCACCACCAGCAACTATTATGTGGTCCAGTAGCTTGATAGAAACGCCCATAAGTGCTTGGTATAACTGTGCTGTAGTTACCCTGTCTTTGCGTGAGGGTAGTGCAAGTCCTGTGGGGTGGTTGTGTGCAAGTATCACGTTTGTAGCATTGCAACGTATAGCGATTTCGACTATCTTACGTGTTAATATAGACACGGTGTCGGGGCTACCCTCCGCTATCTTGCAAAAATATAATACTCGCATACGGTTATCAAGACATATAATATAAGAAACCTCGTTGGTGCACTGTACGTATTTTGCAATAAGACGCTTTGCTATATATTCTGTAATATTATCTTCGTTATATGGTTGGTGCTGTGTTTTTTCCTCGTAATATTGCGAGCACACCTGTGGGATAATCTTTAGTAGTGTAGCAGAACGCTCGGAAAGACCTTTGACACTACAGAGGTCTTCTATGGAGGCGTCGAACACATTTGTTAACGACCCAAAAGTTTCTATGAGTTCGTGCGCTATTTCGTTTGTATCCCTACGTGGAATGGCATAGAATAATAAGAGCTCTAGCACATTGTGTGGCTCTAGCTCGCTAATACCATGTTGCAGAAAACGCTTGAGAACTCTATTTCTATGGCCACCATGAGGGTGATTGTATTCATCATCTTTGTTTGTTTTGTCACTGTTTAAAGGCATAATTTATGCTCCTGATTTATAATAATAGTATTTTTACAGCATTATCCTTTATTATATCATACTAATATAGTAAAATCAATTATAGTAAGAAATATCTTGTGGGTAGAATATCGCTACTGGCTTATGTGTACTTGTTTTGTCAGATTATTCATATATATTGTTATTGTAAGGTGGAAGGACGGAAACCAATTGAAAACATTTGTAGTAAAAGAGAACGACGCAGACCAAAGACTGGATAAGTTTTTGACTAAGGCAGCGCCATTGTTGCCAAAATCACTTATGTACAGGGCTATAAGACAAAAAAACATAAAGATAAACAGAAAGCGTGCGGAGATATCAACAAGGCTTGCTGTGGGCGATATTATAGAAATCTATCTAAAAGATGAGCTTTTTGAGCCTGTTTCTGATAGTGAACTTTTTTTGCGCGCACCTACGGATATTAACATAGTGTATGAGGACGAGAATATATTACTAGTTAATAAGCCAGTGGGGCTTGTAGTGCACGAAGATGAAAAAAGTGGCGTGGATACACTGATTAATCGTATTATACACTACCTATATGATAAAAAAGACTATAACCCCAGCGAGGAGAATTCTTTTGTACCTGCGCTGTGTAATAGGATTGATAGGAACACCTGTGGCATTGTGGTCTGTGCAAAAAATGCAGCTACACTGCGTGTTATTAATGAGAAGATAAAAGCGGGAGAGCTGGACAAGCAGTATAGATGTTTAGTTTTTGGCGTTCCCAAGCCAGCCGAGAAGCTGTGCAAGGCATTCTTGCGTAAAGATAGCGAAAAGAACGAAGTAAAAATATACCCACACCCCATAGATGGAGGCAGGACAGTAATAACAGAGTACAAGACACTTGCAACAAATGGCAGGATGAGCATGCTGAATGTAAAGCTACATACTGGGCGCACACACCAGATACGTGCACATATGGCATACCTTGGGCACCCACTGGTGGGGGATACCAAATATGGAAAAGCAAAAGACAATGCAGGTCTGCCGTATAAGTTTCAGGCACTCTGTGCATATTCGCTAGGGTTTACGTTTAGTGATGATGGCGGACACCTAGCATATTTGAACAACAGGACTTTTGTGGTTGATGATATTGGGTTTGATCTGGTGAAGTAATAAATATAGAAAAAGAGCCGAGATGAAGTAACTTTCACCTTGGCTCTTATATATTGTATACAGACGATTATGCGTTAGAGGTACCGTGCTCACGCAGATATGTGGACTCTAAGTCTGCTAGATGTAGCTTGACTGCCAGTGGATATTTGTCATATGCAAGACTAATTGCGTATGAGCCACCCTTTACAGCCTCATCAAAGCCACCCATGTGCCAACGGATAGCCATAGCCTCCGAGGTCTTTAGTCTTATAAACCTCTCTACTAGGTAAACGCTCTTTTCACCATGCCCATATGGGAACTGGTCTTCTATTTGGTAGAACTCTTTTTGTTCCCACTTGCCCTGCTCATTTTTTACATTGCGCATAGAAGTTTTATAAAACTGTGCCTTGCATAGGTCGTGTAGCAGAGCCACAATAGTAAAGCTCTCAAGGTTATCCTCACCCTCTACAAAATTTTTCTCCACCATGGTGTCATACACACTCAGGCTATGATAAACCAAACCACTCTCACACGCACAGTGGTATTTGGTACTTGCAGGTGCAGTGAAAAAGTCTGTACTCTCCAGCCATTTTAGTAGCTCGGTAGCGCCATCACGCTTTACATTTTCTTGGAATATACTTATAAATCTTGATTTAAGCTCATTTGTATTCATTGTAATATTACTCCCTCTTGTATAATATCTTACTATAACTGTATTATAACATATAATATGAAAAAAACAACAGCAAAGAGGGTCGAGAGCTACTATATTATAAGAACTCGGTACCCAGTAGCGTGTCGTATTTATCTGCAATATCGTTGTCTTGACTGGTATTCGTTTTTCTGTACTCTTGTGGTGTTGTGTCTTTTAATTTGCGGAACACCTTGGAGAAATAGTTGCCACAGGAGTAGCCTACAAGTCCGGCTACGGTATCTATTGGGTGCTTGGTGGTGGCGAGTAGTGTAGCGGCAGCCTCTATACGTGTTTCTGTCAGGAACTTACCAGGCGACTGCCCAAACTCCTTTGTAAAACAACGTATTAGGTGATATTTGCTAACAGCAAGCCTATCGGCAACATCTTCTACACCTGCGAGTAGTGGGTAGTCTGCCAAAATTACTTCCTCTGCTTGTTGTGCCAGTGTCTTTTCAGTTTCGTTCATATAATAACTCCATTCATTGCCTCACATCTGTATAGTGGTAGTGGGGTAATAGTTCATAATCGCTGTGAAGCAAGTTGAAGATTATGAACTGTGTTGTAGATAATAACTGTGTATAAAAGCTGTGCACGTCATATATGTGCAGTTTGTATGTGACATATATATAAGAGTGTAGATATTCGCAGATTGCTCTATAATATATTACTATAGCTTGTGAAAACTACAAAGTTTTGTACAGGATGAAATGTTGCACAAAAACGCTGTGCTGTAATTGTTTATAATAAACACTGCAAATTTTACGAATTTTTGAACACAATCAATATATCAATATATTACCCTAAAAAGATAAAAAAAGCTAGTGTTTATCAACATTTTACCCTTGTGCAAATGAAAAGTTAGTGATAAACTGATTACAGCAACAAGACATCACTCGAAAAAAACTTAATTCACATTAAGTGAAATAACATTAATTTTTAGGAGGCAATATAATTATGGCTGGTATTTCTTTGAGAAACATCTACAAAATTTATCCAGGCGACGTTACAGCGGTTAGTGATTTCAACCTAGAAATCGCTGACAAAGAGTTTATCATCTTGGTAGGACCTTCCGGTTGTGGTAAATCTACAACACTAAGAATGGTTGCAGGCCTTGAGGAAATCTCCAAAGGTGAGCTACATATCGGCGACAAACTTGTTAACGATGTAGCACCAAAAGATAGAGATATCGCGATGGTTTTCCAAAACTACGCTCTTTATCCTCATATGACAGTTTACAAAAACATGGCTTTCGGTCTTGAGCTACGTAAAGTACCTAAGGCTGTTATCCAAGAAAAAGTAACAGAAGCTGCTAAAATACTTGATATTGAGCATCTACTAAACCGTAAACCAAAAGCTCTTTCTGGTGGTCAAAGACAGCGTGTTGCTCTAGGCCGTGCGATGGTTCGTGACCCAGCAGTTTTCCTACTTGATGAGCCACTATCCAACCTTGATGCTAAGCTACGTGCTGCGATGCGTACAGAGATTACAAAACTACATAAAAAACTAGGTACAACATTCGTATACGTAACTCATGACCAAACAGAGGCGATGACAATGGGTGACAGAATCGTTGTTATGAAAGATGGTTTCATTCAACAAGTTGATACACCACAACATCTATACGATTCTCCATGCAATAAATTCGTTGCTGGTTTCATCGGTTCTCCTCAAATGAACTTCATTAAGTGTAAAATCGCTAAAACTGGCGACCAATACACAGCTAACTTCGATAAATACGCTCTAGAGATTCCAAAAGGAAAAACAGAGAGTGGCTTGTTCGATAAATATGTTGGTAAAGAAGTATCTATGGGTATTCGTCCAGAGGCAATCCACGACGACGAACTATTCCTATCCAACTTCAAACACCTACAAGTAGCTGCAAATGTTGATATCGCAGAGCTTATGGGTTCTGAGATATACATATACATGACAATCGATGGTAATAACGTAGTTGCTAAGGTTCCACCTCGCTCTACTTACAAACCAGGCGATGCTATCACAATTGCGATTGATATGACAAAAGTTCATTTCTTTGATAATGAAACTGAGCTAACAATCTGCAACTAATACGCTTTTTCATTCTTTTTCATCCTATAAAGCAGCGACCCTCACAGAAGCTTAATTGCTCTTGTGAGGGTCGCTGTGATTTTTTTGCCTATAATTTTCGTGTATAAGAATGGTCAAAAGTAATTATAAGATAACATTCTGGGTGCTGCTCAGACAAAGCTTGTTCCAGTCTATGACGTATCTCTTTGTCACTTAAACGAAACTTGTGTGGTACGACAATATCAAAAATCAGCTTGTGGTGCGCATCGCCCCGTACCATACGGAAATCATGCATAGAAAGAACTTTGTCCAGCCTATTTATAGCACTAAGCACTGCATTCCTACAAATATCTAGCGTAGGGTCGTCGGTGACAATTGGGTCCATGTGTATTACAAGATGTATCTGCTTTTCCAGCTGAATATCACGCTCTATGTCATCTATAATATCGTGGCTCTTTAATATATCCACCTTGGCATCTACTTCTACATGCACAGAGGCATATAGTTTGCCATATCCATAGCTATGCACAACCAAGTCATGCATGCCCATCACACCATCATACCTGCCTATAAAGCTCTGTATCTCATCTACAATCTCTGCACTGGGTGCATCTCCAAGTAGCTTGTTCATTGATTCTAAGATAATCTTTACCCCAGAAATAAATATAAGGATGGAAACAACAGCACCTATATAACCATCTGTGGCTATACCGATAAACGGCGAAATAATGGCAGAGATAAGCACTGCAGAGGTGGAGAGAATATCTGATAAACTATCGCTTGCAACTGCTAGCAGTACAGTGCTGGCAATTTTGTTGCCTATCTTCTTATTAAATACATACAGCCAAAACTTGCCAAGTATGGAGAACCCAAGGACTGCAATCATCAGCCAGTCCCAGCCGATTATTACAGGGTTTAGTATGGCAGTAATGGCGCTCTGTGCAATCTCTATAGCGAGTAGTATTATGAAGATTGCTACAGCCATAGATGCAATATATTCTACACGTGCGTGCCCAAATGGGTGCTCGTCATCAGCAGGAGCAACAGAAAATTTGAAGCTGACGAGAGATATTATAGATGAACCAGCGTCGGATAGATTGTTAATAGCATCTGCTGTGATAGCCACACTGCCAAAAAATGTGCCAACTAATAACTTTGATACAAAAAGTATGATGTTGAGTATTATACCAATAATACTGCTTAGCTTACCGTAACTGCTACGAACAATGTCTTTTTTTATGTTGTCACTGTCTTTCACAAATAGTTTCACTAATATATCAATCATATACACCAATCCTTATCAAATAATATAGCAACATTGCATACTATATTATTATGCCACAATCAGTAATTATTTGCAAGGTTTGATATATTTTGTTTTTATCCTAGTGTTAGTGGATATCCGATAGCTTTTAGGAACTCCTGTGCTATCATAAATGCACCAAGGCTATCTGGGTGGACGCGGTCTGTGTTTACAAAAGCTGTTGGCATTCTGTGCATATAGTCATCGAAGCATTTCTGTAAATCTACCACTATAAGTCCGTTTTCTGCTGCTAATTTTTTTACTATTTCGCCATATTCCTTAGCCATTACCAACATTGCATCATTCATATCAAGGTCCATGAAAAATGGTGTCATTAGGACAATCTCTTTTGCTGTGGTTGCTTTAGCTTTTTTTATTAGCTCTTGCATATTTTTTTCGTATTTTTCGTGAGTGATATGGATATCGGTTTTCTCTGGATATTGAAACTGGCGCCATACATCATTTATACCAATAAATATAGATAAATAGTCCGGTGTCAGCGCAGTAACATCGGTATCAAATCTCTCAAGCAAATCTTTGGTAGTGTTTCCGCTGATACCAGTATTAAACACCTCTATTTCTTTCTCGCATAGGTAAAATTGGATCATATCGCAAGCTAGCCTTACGTAGCCTTGACCTTGGCTATCTCCACGACCTTTACCAAGTGGTTTTTCTCTGCGAGAGTCAGTGATAGAATCTCCTGTGAATAGCAATGTGTCGCCTTTTGTGAAATTAATCATAATCTTATCCCTCTTTATTTGTAATAGTGTGTGCAGAATTGCTCGTAAGAACAACACTACATATGCTTATTGCTTATTGTATTATAGATGAAATTTCTTGTTTTGTAAATAGTATTTTGTAGCCCTATAT
>CAYJFF010000010.1:0-8219 GCA_964369345.1 uncultured Oscillospiraceae bacterium | reverse complement strand
CACTCTTATTAAATATTTTAGTAAGCTATTGATTAAACGTCCAAACAAATGAATCTCAGTGAAAAGTAGTACATATTTCTACAGTGTTGGACATATATATTAACAAAGCATAGCCGATAAAATAGGAGGTGTGGTATTGAAAGGATTACCAGAGGAGCGAGTAATTAATTTTGCTAATTATATTATAGAAACAGGGGCGACCGTTCGAGACACTGCTGCACAATACGGAATTAGCAAAAGTACTGTACATATGGCAGTAACATTATAGATATTTTACATATACGGGTAAGATGAGTGGTAGATGTAGTGATAATGCGTGTTTGCGTGAGATAGCAACCACCCCATAGCTAGTTATAGCTATGGGGTGGTTTTATGATTATACACAAATATTATTGTTATATTTCTATTATGAAAAAATTGTAATACATACAGCTTTGTGTTAAAATACATATAATAATATAATTTGGTGGTGAATTATGGAGTATATTGCACACAGGGAAGAGATGTCCTTACAAACCGTAAAAGAGCACAGCGAAAATACAGCCACAAAGGCAAAAGACTTTGCTATCGAGGAGCTAAAAGAACTTATTTATAATACTGCGTTACTGCACGACATAGGCAAATATCAACCAGCATTTCAGCAGAGAATTTGGGGTGCTGATGTTAAAATTCCACACGCATTGTGTGGTGCAAAAGAAATAGATAGCATATACAAGCATCCTATCATTGCACAGATAATGAAGTTTTGCATTGCGGGGCATCATAGCGGATTGCAAGATAGTGGTACACTAGCTGACACATCAAACCAAATTACTCCTACTCTGTATAGAACTTTGCAGTCGTCCACCGAGGATTACTCCTACTATAAAAAAGATCTATCCCCCACCGAGCTTGATTATAACCAAATTGTCAATTTTCTGCAAAACCATTGCAAAACACCATCGGATATGGTAGAAAAGTTTGATTTTGTAGTGCGTTACTGCTTTTCGTGCCTTACCGACGCAGATTCTCTAGACACTGAGGAGTTCTGCAGTGGAGAAAAACGACAAAAATTACAGTCAGATTTTGTGGAAGCACTTAATAGTGTGGATAGGCAGTTTAGTGAATTCAAGCCGATAACAGCGTTACAGAAGGCGCGCTCACAACTACAGGCACAGGTGTATGAAAAGGTTACGGACAATACCAATATTTATTTTATGAATATGCCGACAGGCAGTGGAAAAACCCTGTGTAGCCTAAAATTTGCACTGACAAGGGCTATAAGCACAGGGAAAAAGCGAATAATCTACGTTATACCATACAATAGCATAATCGACCAGACTGCCGAATTGTTTGAGAGCAGATTTAAGATGTTAAATTTGCTACGCCATCAATCGAACTTTCGCTATGAGGATGAAGATGACTATACCGAAGATTACAAGCAGTGGGCGATAAAATCTACCGAAAATTGGGATGCTGACTTTATAATAACCACTTCGGTACAATTTTTTGAGTCTATATACAAGAACAAGCGTGGCAAACTTCGCAAGCTGCACAATATGGCGGATAGTATACTTATCTTTGACGAGGCACATCTGATGCCAATAGATTTTTTAGAACCCTGTGTCAAAGGCGTTGCCAACATTACACGCTACCTAAATTCCGAGGCTGTTTTTCTGACAGCAACTATGCCAAATTTTACCGAGCTTATAACTAATAGATTTGGCATAGACCTTGCAGTTAGCAATTTAATAACCGACAAGTCCCTTTTTGTGCATTTTAAGAAATGTAGTTATGAGTATAAAACCTATACTGATGAAGTATCACTGCTTTGCGATAGTGACAGCGCCTCAAGGCTTATTATCGTAAACAGCAAAAAGACTGCACAACAACTGTATAAGCAGTGTAGCGGTGAAGCATATCATCTCTCTACATATATGACAGGTACCGACCGCGCCAGGGTAATCCGACTGATAAAGACAAGAGTTGCAGAGCTAGAGTATAATTATTCCGATAATATAGTCATACCCGATGAGCATAAAATTACTGTAGTATCCACCTCGCTAATAGAGGCAGGAGTTGACCTTGACTTTCACTCAGTATACCGAGAGCTGACAGGGCTGGACAGTGTACTGCAGTCGGGTGGCAGGTGCAATCGAGAAGGCAAACGTAGTAGTGGACAGGTTGTTGTGTTCGAGATTAAAGAGCAGAAATCCAAACCTAAGCCCGAGCAGAGCCTGACAAAAGCTTTGTTTCGGGAGTATACTGACATCGATAGTAGTGGGTGCATCGAGGAGTACTACCGCCGCTTATTTGAGATAAAGAGCGATGCAGTCTCTCAAAACGCAATATATCATGAGGGACAGAGACCGCATATACAGTATTTTAGGAGCTACGCAGAGCGGTTTAATCTAATAGATGACCGTGCGGTATCGGTGGTAGTACCTAGTGATGATTACTGTAAAAATATTATGGAACAGTGCAGACATAGTGGATATTTGAGTATACGTAAGGTGCAAAAATATCTAGTTAGCATATCCTTTGCAGAGTTTGAAAGTCTGTTTAAGCAAGGGGTGCTAGCTGATTATAAATCCGGTGTGTTTTTCCTAACAAACACCGACTATTATGACAGGGATTTAGGCATTACTTTTGAAGCTAAAGATAACTATTATATATGAAAGGTTGTGTGACAATGAGCTATGGTTTTAAGGTGATAGTGGAGGGAGACTATGCCTGTTTTACTCGCCCTGAGTTTAAGGTTGAGCGTGTGAGTTACGATGTACCTACCCCAGGGGCACTGGAAGGTATGCTAAAAAGTATCTACTGGAAGCCTGCAATCCGATATGTTATTGACAAAATAATTGTTTATAAACCTATTAACTTTATGAATGTACGCAGAAACGAAGTAAATGACAAGGTGTCATATCGTAGTGTAAAGGCTCGGATGAATGGTGAGAATAAAGACATTTCTATTTATACCAAAAGCTCCATAAGCCAGCGTGCAACTATGCTACTGAAAAACGTGAAATACGGTATAGAGTTTCACTTTGAACTAACAGGAATACAGTCACAAAATAGTGATGAGGGTGAAGCGAAACACTATAATATTATCAGGCGTAGGCTGGAGAACGGACAGTGTTTTCGTACACCATGCCTTGGTTGTAGTGAATTTCCTGTAAAAAAGATAGAACTTGTAGATGAATTTGACCTATCGGAAATAAATCCCGATATACTTGAGCTAGGCAGTATGGATCTAGGTTTTATGAGCTACAAGGTGGCTTTTAAGGACAATGGTGTGCCTATAAACAACGACTATGACAACCCCAAATTTTCCGACAATGCAAGTACGCTATACTACCGCCCGAAGATGATAGATGGTGTTATCGATGTTGCAAAATATACAGATGACATAAGGGGGTGATGATGTGCTTATCCACGCACTTAACGAATACTACGATATACTTTCACAGAGCGGTAAATTAATAGGCGACGCATATTCCAGCGTAGCAATACACTATCTAATCTGCCTGTCAGAGGACGGTGATATAATAGATATTATAGACCACCGAAAGACAGATAGTAGCGGTAAAAAGCCAAAGCTTGTACCACGAGAGGAACAGTTGCCACGTAGGGTGGAAACAACAGGAATAGCCACAAACATTATCGAGCATCGCCCTACATATATCTTTGGGCTAAACTATGAAAAGGCAAGTGATAGTTTTACAGCCACAGACAAAACAAACAAGGCAGAAAAGTCACATGCCGATTTTGTGGCAAAAAATCTGGAGTTTATCGAGGGTATCGACACACCTATTGTCAATGCCTACCGTAGATTTATAGAAAAATTTGCTCCAGTAGATGAATGTGAGAACGTTTTTATAGCTACAATTAAAAAAGATTTTTCCACAGCAAGGCTTGCGTTTTGTTTAAATGACAGCAGCTGTTTGTTGCACAAAGACCAAGCTCTAAACACTAGATGGAACGAACTGTTCAGCGAAAGGAACACCTCATATAAAAAATATGACACAGTATGTGCGGTAAGCGGCAAGTACGGCGATATAGCTCGTGTACATGACAAGATAAAGGGTTTTAACGCAATGGGTTCGGTGCTTATCGGTGTAAAGGAAGATGCTATGTCTTCCTATGGTAACGAACAAGGCTACAATGCAGGAGTTTCCACCGAGGTTATGGGAAGATACACCAAGGCACTCAACTACCTACTTGCAAATAAACAGCACAAAACCATGCTAGATGATATAACAATTCTGCACTTTGCAATGAGTAGTGATGATGTATATGATAATGTTTTTAATTGTTCATTTGATTACGAGATATCTGACACAATGGACGCATCTGACACCACATCGCTAATATCGACAGTAATGCAGGAGGCTAGAATGTCGGCTATAACAGGTGAGCGACTGGATATCGCTGATAAAATGGATACTGGTGTTGACTTTTATATAATTGGGCTAAAACCTAATTCTTCTAGGCTTGCGCTAAAATTTATATTTAAGCAGAAGTTTGGCAATATACTACACAACATTGCACAACATCAGATAGACATGGCTTTAATCGATACCGCTAAACCTATATCGCTCTGGCAGATACAAAAAGAGTTAAAATCTCCTGTTAGCAAATCCGCAAACATAGACCCAGCACTGGCCACCAAGCTGATGCAAGCGATACTATATGGGCATAATTACCCAAGCTTTCTGCTTTCTACGGTAGTTAGACGCATAAAGACTGATAGTGATACCGACAAAAATAACTTTGTAAAGATAAACCCACGCAGAATATCAATACTTAAAGCCTGTATCAACCGGCCATTAAGACTAAAAAATGGAGAGGAGTTTGTAACTATGTCACTGAATACCGAAAATACAAACCAAGCATATCTATGTGGCAGACTGTTTGCTGTGTTGGAGAAACTTCAGCAAGATGCCTCAGGTGGTGGACTAAACAAAACCATTAAGGACAGTTATTTTTCATCAGCCTGTGCAAAGCCGTCTGCTATTTTTCCAAAACTGCTAAAACTAGCTAACTATCACACAGCAAAGGCAGAGTACGGACGAAACAGAAATTATGAAATAGGCGAAATTATGGAAAAGATGAGCGAACAATTCCCGACCACCTTAACGCTAGATGAGCAGGGGAAATTTATAATCGGATATTACCAACAGATGTACCATAGAAACAGTAAAATAACAGAAACTAAGGAGGATAACTAAATATGGCTATTTTGAACGCATACCAATTTGTGATGTTATTCGATGTGGAAAACGGCAACCCAAACGGTGACCCAGATGCAGGTAATACCCCACGAGTAGACCCAGAAACAGGGCATGGATTTATAACCGATGTATGCCTAAAACGCAAGGTGCGAAACTATGTGGATATAATAAAAGAGGGTGAGGCTGGCTTTAACATATTAGTTAAACCCGATAAAACCCTTAACACCAAATTTACCGAAGCCTACGAAGCACTGGGACTAAAGACAGGTAAAGACAACAAGAATATCGAAAGCGAAAAGTTGGCGCAGCAGTATATCTGTAAAAACTACTTTGATGTTCGTACCTTTGGTGCGGTAATGTCCACGGGCGACAACCCTTGTGGCATTGTAAGGGGTCCCGTGCAGATAAACTTTGCAAAGAGCATATCCCCTATCTACATAAGTGATATTACAATTACACGCCAGGCTATTACTAACGAAAAAGATGCTGGCAAGGGCACCACAGAAATGGGTAAAAAGAGCATAATACCATATGCGCTATACAGGGCAGAGGGATATGTTTCAGCATCGCTTGCAAATAAAGTCACAGACCTTAGTGAGGAAGATTTGGAACTGCTATGGCAGGCACTTATTAATATGTTCGAAGAGGATAGAAGTGCGGCAAGAGGCAAAATGTGTATGCGCAAATTATATGTATTTAAGCACGAAAATATACTGGGCAACTGTCCATCACACCTTTTGTTTGACAAGATAACAATAGATGCGTTAAGTGATGTTCCCAGAGCATTTACAGATTATGAAGTATTAGTAGATGAAAATATGCCAAAAGGAGTTGAGCTGATATCCAAGATATAGCTATAAATATTAGAGATATACAGCACTACAACTATTGTGCACACCGATGGGGGCTTATAGCGATAGATGATGTATGGGCAGAAAATGCATTTGTGGTAAAGGCGAATATACAGCACCAAAATGTACATTCTGGCAATGTTTCATACAAAAAAGATGTTAAAGTAGTCACCGCAACAGATGTGTACAACGATGACTACAACCTATTTGGAGAGGTAGACTCACTGGAACTACGCAAAGATAACGAAGGTGTAGCAATAGAAAACGGCAGATATAGCATTACAATCGTGGAGCACAAACCAACGAAACCCAAGGACAGGGAGTTTAACTTTGATGATGCGCTACAAGTCTTTGCTCAAAAGCTGTGTGTAGACTATGTTTTCAAGACTAACGCAAAAGCTGTTATCTATTACAGAGATGTAAAACAGCGCATTGCACTGCCATTTGAGCAAGAGTATAGTAGTTATCTCAGCACGCTGGAGAATATATTGCAGGAGATGCGTGAGCATATATTAGAAAGTAAAATACCAGCTGTGAAAAAGGGTCAAAAATGTAGTGGCTGTTCGTTTAAAGAGCTATGCATACCTAAGATTAACACGCGCTATAACGTAAAAAGAGATATTTATGCTATAATAGAAGGTGATGTATGAGAAAGTTACTAAATACATTATATGTGACAAATGCCGAAGCCTATCTATCGTTGGACGGCGAAAACATAGTATGCAAGGTTGATAACAACGAGGTTTTTAGAATACCTGTGCTCAATATCGAAAATATTGTCTGCTTTAGCTATATTGGTTGTTCACCTGCGTTAATGGGTAAGTGTGTGCAAAACAGCATACCGATAAATTTCCTAACACCATATGGCAAATTCCTAGCAAAGGTGTGTGGCGAAACCCGTGGTAATGTAACACTTAGGATAGCTCAGATCGATAAATTCCATGAAAATGCCATTGTGCTTACTCAAAACACAATAGCGGCTAAACTTACAAATACAATAACTCTTATTAAGCGCACACTACACGATACAAAAGAGCTGAGAGATGACGAGGATATTATAAGCACACTGGAAATATTGTATAAGAGTATCAACAACGTATATCGTGCGGATAATACCGAAAGTATTATAGGAGTAGAGGGCAATGCGGCACATAGTTACTTTTCTATCTTTGGCAAGCTGATAAAGAATAAAGAGTTTACGTTTTTGGTAAGAAGCAAAAGACCACCACTCGACCAAGTGAATGCTGTGCTTTCCTTTATGTACTCTATCTACACATCAGAGTTTGCCGCTGCACTGGAAACGGTAGGACTTGACAGTTACATAGGCTATTGCCATACGATTAGGAGTGGACGTTCCTCATTAGCGTGCGATTTGGTGGAGGAGGCTCGCTGTGTAATCGAGCGGTTTTGTTTGAGCCTTATCAATCTTAAAATTCTAAATTTGAAAGACTTTGAGCATCAGATTACAGGTGCGGTATATCTAAATGATAGTGGCCGTAGAAAGGTGCTGACAAACTGGCAGGAAAAGAAACGTACTGACTATCTGCATCCGTATCTAAATCAAAAGATACCGCTTGGGCTACTACCTTACATCCAAAGCAATCTGCTTGCAAAATATATTAGAGGGGATATAGCAGAATACCCTGTGTTTCTCTATAAATAGGTAGATATTATGATGGTACTGGTTAGCTACGATGTTAGTACATCTGATGCAGCAGGCAAAACAAGGCTGCGAAAAATAGCAAAGATATGTGTAAACTATGGCCAGCGAGTACAGAATTCTGTATTTGAGATAAACCTAGATTATGGTAATTTTCTGAAAGTCAAAGACAAGCTACTAAAAGCAATGGACGAAGATGTGGATAGTCTGCGATTTTACTATCTAGGTAATAATTGGCAAGGAAAAATAGAGCACATAGGTGCAAAAGAAACTTATAATTCGGAAGGAGCGTTGATAATTTAATGGTGCGAACCTGCAGTAAAGGCTTTTTACCATAGGAGTTCGCCTGAAAATAATGGTTTATATAGCATAATTTGTTGTAATCTCTTCTTTATATTGCAACAAATATCAAGTCCGCCCTATATGTAGTGTGATTATTAATATACAATACTGTATATTGCGGTCGCACCCCATACGGGGTGTGTGAGTAGAAAT
>CAYJFF010000009.1:30480-47223 GCA_964369345.1 uncultured Oscillospiraceae bacterium | reverse complement strand
CGCTCTTAACTCTATGCTAGGGACGAATTTTTATGCCCGAATACAAACAAATCCTATATCACCAAACACAGCAGTCGAGAAGGCTCGACACCCACAACGCTCTTAACTCTATGCTAGGGACGAATTTTTATGCCCGAATACAAACAAATCCTATATCCCAAACACAGTACAACCGCTGTTTTTACAGCAAAAGTGCAAGCCAATAACCACCCTTGTGTGCAACTGTTGGCTTG
This sequence comes from uncultured Oscillospiraceae bacterium, assembly GCA_964369345.1. Classification (GTDB taxonomy): domain Bacteria; phylum Bacillota; class Clostridia; order Oscillospirales; family Ruminococcaceae; genus Angelakisella. Next base: position 46,990 of record CAYJFF010000009.1, on the reverse strand, counting down.
CACTTATATCATAGTTTAGTATGAGTGCTGAATTAAGGATTTAGCTCTTTGTAGTAAGCAGTTTTCTCATCTATAATATCTTGTCCACCAGACTGTAGATATTGATCCAAAACTTCTTGGTAAGTTGCTTCGAACTCATCAACAGGTGCTGTAACTATTTTTACAAAACCATCATCATAGATTTTATCTAGGTTTGTTTGGTATTTAGCTACAGATTCTAGTGATTTTTGGTATGATGGGAACGCACGGTTATCAACAAAACCATCTTGTAGTGATAGCTCTAGTGCATCTGCTTGTAGTGCAGAAACTTGTGCAGCTCTTACTTCATCTACCTCTTTGTCAATTGTTAGGTAGCCTATCTCAGCAGCTAGTACACGGCGTGCTGCCTCTGTCTCATATGTGGAGTCAGGAGAAGCATCTAGTGGGTAGAAGTCAGTACCATTCCATACTTTTCTGCCTTGTAGCTCTTCTGGTTTCTCAGCATCAGGTACAACAACTTTAACACCATCTTCATTTACTACGTAGTCTGTGCCCTCTATACCGAATTTCAGTCTATTGCCCACATCTTCGTCTGCTAGCCACTCTAGGTATTGTACTGCAAGGTCTGGTACATCACTTGCTGCAGGTACAAAGTTAAAGATGGAGTAGCTTGGATATATTGGTTTCTTTGTCTCGCCTGCTTCGTTAACGAATGGGTTTATAACAGTAACCTCTGACTCTGGTACATTTTTGTACATAGTTTTTGCCTCGTTACTTGCAAAAGCACCAGTGGATAGCTGCCATGTAGAGCCCCATGCACCTGTTGATAGTGCTTGGTCATACATTGTATCGTTTTGGTCTAGCGCAAACTCTGGGTTGATAAGACCCTCGTTATATAGCTGGTTCATGAACTGCATACCCTCTTTCCAGCCTGGTAGCATTAGGTATGGTAGTGTAAAGTCTTCCTCTTCTGTTAGGTCTGGGTCTACAAATGACCACATTACCAAGTCGATAGTATCGTTATCTGCTGGTATTAGGAATGGGTAGTTGTTCTCGCCAAGGTTGCCTGGGTCTTCCTCTTTGAAAGTTACCATTGCGTTGTACCATTCTTCTGTTGTTGTTGGTACTTCTAGTCCTGTAGCATCTAGCCAGTCCTGTCTTATAGCTGGTACATGGCTTGCTGTGTGTGCTCTTTTACCAGGTACTGCAACTATTTGTCCATCAAACATACCATACTCTATGTTATCGCCTTGATATGCCTGTAGAGTTGGAGACTCTGCATAATACTCATCAAGTATTGCTAGGCCTTCTTGTGCAGCGAACTGGAAAACAAGGTCTCTATTGTAAGTAAAGCAAAGATCTGGTGCAGAGTTTGATGCCATCAAAACACTTAGCTTATCTTCTTCTTCACTACGTGGTATTAGCAAAAATTCCACATCAGCGTTATACGCTTCGCCAAACTCTTCCACTATAAAGTCTATAGTAGGGTTATTATCAACTGTATATTCTCCGTCTACAACACCTCTATCAAACAGCTCGACTGTCAGTGTTCTGCGCTCCTCATTTGCTGTGCTACTTGTGCTTGTCCCTTGAGATGCTGTGGAGTTTGTGTTGCCAGAGGATGTTACTGTGCTTTCTTGCTCACAAGCTACCATACTAGATGTAATCATTAGAAGTACTAGTGCTGTGCAAATAAAACGTCTACTTTTTCTTAACATATTACTTAACCTCTTTCTTGTTAATTTAGTTTGTGTCATCATTATATACTGTACACAAGTATATTTACAACAATCAATATTTATTGTACATATTTACAAATTATTCAAATTAGGCTCCAGCCTATATAAATAGCCACTTTAGCACTGTTTTGGGCTATAAAAAATAATGGTGACTATAATAAGAAAACTATCACTTTTTTTCACGTAAAATTGCCCATGAAAAAAAAGTGATAGCTTGTTAAAACGATATTATTTTATTCTATTTTCGATTTTTTCCTATATTCTCCAGGAGTTATTTTCTCAAATTTCTTAAAATACCTTGCAAAACTCTGCTCATTATTATATCCCACTTCCACAGCTATTTCATAGATATTTTTATCACTATTAGTTATAAGTTTCTTGGCTTCACTTATTCTTTTGTGATTAATATAGTCATTCACATTCAGTCCACAACCATCAAGCACTATCTTGCGCAGTCTTGAATAACTAAGGTTAAGGTCATGAGCAATAGTGTTTACGTCTATATCTTTTCTATAGTTCTCCTGTAGGTAAGATGCCACTGTACGTAATGTGTTCATTTCGTCTTTGCCAGACTGTATCTTATTATTTATCAGCTTGGTAATTTCTGCTTTTAGGTAGTTTAGCATATCTTCCAGTGTTTCGTATGAAATCAAGTTAAGTATAGTGTCATAAGAAATACTACAGTCGATACTAAGTGTAGATGTATATCGGATTAACCCACAACACAAATAGTTAATAAAAGTCTGCACTTGCTCCGATGTCAGCTCAATAATACCCTCTTTTATAGAATATTTCAGTGTTTCTATAGTTTTCTCTAGTTTCTCAACATCTTCTTTTTCTATACAAGATATCAAAATGTTCAGTTCTTTTTCTGGCAAGTAGGCTACACGGGTTTTGTCACTCTCTGTGATAATACTATTTTTACCCAGAATAGTCCTACGACTCACACGTTCGCTTGCTTCTTTATAAGCGATAGGTAGCATGGACATTCTTTCATATACATCACTTGTACCTATTGTTACAGTTTTGTCCGATGTCATTGTAATATGCTTAGCAATCGAATCCAGCACTTGTATCATATTGTCACTAAAAACAAGACGGTTTTCATCATTTTCTTTACAAAGCTCCACTAAATTCTTGTCATCATCAAAATTCAGCAAAAATTCATAGCTATTATTGTTACGCATTCTCCCGATAATCTCTGTCCCTGTTTCCATAAGCAATGACAAGCATAGCGTAAACTGGATTTGGCTAATATCAACCGAAATGGGATTTGTTTTAACATCGTCCTCCAGTATTACCACAGTAGCGAAATATCTTTTTGTAAACTTGGTAATCTCTACTTCTTTGTCTGCAACTATATTTTTAAAGAGCCTGTCCTCTTCTTTTTTGGTTTCGGCATCTTTAACACGCTCTATAAGCTTATCCACAGCTTCATTTAACAGTTTAGCATCTTGTGCGTGCTCTAGTTTTAGCAGTTTAGATGTCTTTTGTATCTGCTTTATCGCCATATTTATGGGGCTATATACTCTAAGCAAATAAAAATACAATGCTATCGATACTATAACAATGAGCAAACTAATGCTTGCTAGCAAGATAAACAATAGCCAGTTATATTTTTCCGTTGCCTCGGCATAGTCAGTAAAATCTATATAAATATTGCCATATTCATCCTGTACCCTTGTAACCAGAGTATCCCCTATTATCTGGGTATTCTCTGCGCTCGATAGTATTTCATCCATATTTTCATTAGAAATCTGCACGTTGTTTTCGTTAGTTATGTTCGAGAAAAAAGGCACTTGGTTTATATTCATCATTATGGTTTCATTAGAGGCATCTGACTGCACAAGATCGCTTATTATCTCGTCATCACAGTTAATTACTATTAATATTTTGCTACTAGAATAATAATAGTCATACTCAAATATATACCTAACATAGTCGCCACTAACCACTGAATATGGTTGCTCGTAGTGCAGTGTTCCTGGCAGTATATTATCACCATTTTCTATAACACTCGCACTTTGTTCCACCCACTGTGTATCATGGAAATTTGCTATATTTGCAAAGAAGAAGTCCGATGATACTATGTAGCCTTCCTCTACAAAATGCACATATATAGATTCTATATTGGCATTCTCGTATATTACCTCATTAAGTGTGCGTTGCAGAGCATACACATCATTTATGGCATTAACGCCCAGTGGTGCGTCAGCCTGCATTTGCTCTGCCACAAACCGTATATCTTCATTATATATAAGCGCTTCTGCCCTGCTTTGGATATTCTCAAACAGTGTATTGCAAATATCTGCAAACATTAGCTGTCTAGTTTCTATCTGCTCAAACACATCGTCTTTTATGTGGTTCTGTATCAATGATAAATTAAGTATATAAGTTAAATTTGCAAAAACTAATATCATCACAACTAGAAAAAATATCATTTGTTTGAATATAATTTTCTTCATGCAAATCTCCTTTTAATTTATTTGGTACTGCCAGTCGAGATATGAGTATTGTAGTAGAAATCATTGCTACCACTTGCTACAATTTATGAATTATAGCATAAAATTAGTAAAAAATCAACCTCTGACATCTCTACACAGGTGCAAACACGGTGTTAATACAACACAAAAACAGCCACAAGCCCTCTGCCCAAATATTTTGAACATAGTTCTTAGTGACTGTTTATCTCCCACTTACCAAGCTGTGAGCAAGCAATATTTATATGTAACCCTCACAAATTAACAGCTGTACAACAAGGTCGCCTATACAGGTATAGCTGGTATAATTTGTAATTAGTCCGCTATTGGAGTGTATTGGTTAACTTGCTTGTCCTCTAGGATGAAGTAAGTCAAATCTTTAATTCTCAAAGTATTAGCATGATAGCCATTTAGGTGGTTCCAAGCAGACTGAGTAATCTCATATACTCTGCCATCTTTAACTGCGCTTATATTTTCCCAAATAGGTGTGCCTACAAGTGCATTGTAGCTATCAGCACTTTGGTTTTGTACAAAAATATAGTCAGGGTTGAAAGTAACTATAGTCTCTACAGGGAATGAGCCATCTTCATTTGAAACACTTGTAGATGCAAAACTGCTATCAAGACCCTCTGGTACAGCAAATCCCATATCAGTATAAACGCTTGCCTGAGTTTCTGGCATTCTTATTTTAAAGCCTTTTTCATTAAGCTGTAGTACAAGAGCTGTTTTGCCCTCTATCTCGCTTACAACCGCTGCACGTGACTCCTCTACAAGCTGGTCATATGATGCAATAAGCTCATTTGCTACGTCTGCTTTACCAACAAACTCGCCTACGAATTTTAGCTCTTCTTTCCATATTGCAGAGCCCTCAGGAGCTTCTGTAATCTCTGGGAAAACATAAGTTGGTGCTATTTCTTGGTATTTGCCTAGCTCTCTCTCTGCACTCTCTGGTATTACAATAAAGTCTGGTTTGTAAGAAATAAGTTCTTCCATATATGTTTCAGTTTTTGTACTAACATTAGTGATAGAGTTTAGGTCAAAACCCTCAAAAGCTCTTACCCAGTCGTCGTAATAACCACTCTCTGCTGGTACGGCTGTGCTACCATATTTTGGTGGTACATCAAGTGCTACAAACTGGTCAACAAGTGTAAAATCAAGCACTACAAAGTTGCCAAACTCTGTTGGTAGTTCCATTTCACCATTATAAAAAGACATGGTGTTGCCTGTAGCTGTGCTATCATCAGGTGTAGATGTTGATGTGTTGCTCTCTACTGATTGTGAGCTACTTGTTGGTGCTTCTGTGCATGCAGCAAGTGTAGTTGCAAGCATTACTGTTGCAAGCATTAGTGTGATAATCTTTTTCATAAAAAATCTCCTATAAATTTGTTTTTGGTTTATATATTATCTATCCTCTGAGAATAGCAAATATAACAAATATGGTGCGCCTAGTAGTGATATCAGTGTCCCGATTGGTATAGATGCATCGTTATTTGCAAGTATTCTTGATACAACATCTGCTAGTAGTACTATGTTTATACCTATAAATACAGAAAGTGGCAAGAACAGCTTATAGTTAGAGCCTACAATCCTTTTTGCTATATGTGGTGCTACCATACCAATAAAGCCAATTCCACCTGCTATATATGCTGCTACAGAAGATAGTACAACTGTAACATACAGCAAGTTTCTCCGCTCTTTTTTCAGGTCCAGCCCCAAGCCTATACCCATTTCCTCATTGAGATTGAGTATATTCAAGTGGAATGCTTTGTAAATTACAAATGCTAGCAGTGGCAGTGCCACCACGACTGCAATAGCTATCATGTCCCATGTTGCATAGCTAAGACTGCCTGCCATTACTAGGCTCCTCATGGTATAAGCCTCCGAGCTTAGTTTCATAGACATCACCAGTGATATAGCACCAATGCACGAGTTTATAGCTATACCATTAAGTATCAGCTTAACTGGTGATAGCTCAAACCTTAGCGCCAGTGAGTACACAATGGTAAATGTTACTATACCACCAAGTACCGATGCTATAGGCTGTGGCAATACCATACCAAAACCTTTGTCATTTAGGTAAATAACAATCAAAGTAGCAAGGCTAGCACCAGAGTTTATGCCTATCATACTAGGTGTAGCAAGTGGGTTTCTTGTAACACCCTGCATAACAGCGCCTGCAACTGCAAGGCACATACCCACAACTACAGAAACTGCTGTTTTTGGTAGTCTTACCACCCATAGTACTAGGTTTTCCTCCTGTGTACCATTGCCTATAAGCGTCTGCAAAATCCTATCAACTGTAATAGGTATGTAGCCAATATTCATACTAAGATATGACAAAATAACCATAGTAACAAGAAGAAAAGGAATTAGCAACCCGTATCTTTGTTTATTTGTTAATGTTTTCATTAGTGCGCTCCTTTACTTCTTCTTGAATTAATCAAATAAAGGAAAATTGGTATTCCTATAATAGATGTTATAGTGCCCAATGGTGTTTCTGCTGGGTGATTTATCAGTCTGCTTATTACATCTGCAACACATAGCAGTAAACTACCAAAAAACGCAGATATGGGAATAACTTTTTTATAATCTTCGCCAACTGCCATTTTTACCATATTGGGTATTACAAGCCCCACAAATCCAACATTACCAACGGTGCATACTGTCGCCGCAGAAATAAACACGACTACTATAACACCCAAAACTTTCACTTTTTTTACATTTAGCCCTAGGCTTGTTGCTGTTTCTTCTCCCATGCCCAGCACCGTTATTCTATCCGCTATAGCAACACCCACAAGTGCACCTGCGACACCTATTAATAGTACAGCAATACCCACCCATTTCATACCTAGCAGGCCTGAATTGTTCCAAATATTTATATTCTGACCAAAGCCCGACCATATATTAACACTGGTGGATACACCGGAAAACAACATACCTATCGCTGTACCTGCTAGTAGCAGTTTAACACCCGACTCTCTGCCTTTTATTCTTGATGAAATATAGAAAATAATAAGTGTGGACACAAGCGCGCCTATCATGGAGAACAGAATATTGCTAATGTATGATGTTGCGCCACCTGTAACAGCCATAGCAACGCTCAGACCCAGCCCCGCACCACTATCAATGCCGACAATATCTGGGCTGGCAAGGTAGTTTTTTGTAATACCTTGCATTACAGCACCACCGACAGGTAGCAATGCACCAACTATTATTGCACCTACAATACGTGGTATTTTTATCTCCCACAATACATAGTGCTTAATATTATCATAGTCGTAGTTTGTAATAGCGCTCCATACATCGGCAGGAGTTGTCTTTGGTGTAAAATAAAAGATAGTTGTGCATATAGATACTATAAACAGGGGTAGTAGCATCAACGTAACAGTTTTCAAGTTAAAAATCTTCGCCCAGTTAAATCTATTATGAGTTTTCATTGTTTTTTCCATGTTCACCTCTTAATAGCTCATAAGATATACATACTGGGTTATCTGTGCCCGGAATATTTACAAGCGTTGCTTCTATATCAAATACCACTCTTAATACATCTGCTGTCATCGTTGTTTTGGGGTCTCCCTGTGCTATTATTTTACCATCTCTTAGCATTACAAGCTCGTCCGAGAACCTACTTGCTTGGTTGATATCGTGCAATACCATCACTACTGTGATATTTTTTTCTTTATTCAACCTTTGCACCAACTGTAACACCTCTAGCTGGTATGCCATATCTAGATATGTTGTAGGCTCGTCCAGCAAAATAACATCTGTTTGCTGTGCTAGCACCATTGCAATCCAAACTCTTTGTCGCTGACCGCCAGAAAGTGCATTTATATTCCTGTCTTTAAACTCTAGCAAATTTGTGTTCTTCAGCGCCCACTCAATTACCTCATAGTCATCTGCTGTTAGTTTTCCCCGACCTTTTTTGTGTGGAAATCTACCATATTCTACTATCTCGGTAACACTAAGCCCACTTGGTGCTTTTGGTGACTGTGGCAAAAGCCCTATTATCTTTGCAATTTCTTTTGTGCTTGTTTTATGTATATTCAGTTCATTAACTGTTATCTCTCCACTTTTTGGTTTCAAAATCCTACCTATAGTTTTAAGAAGTGTAGATTTACCAGAGCCATTCTCACCAATTATTGTGGTTATAGCACCTTTTTTGATTTTCAATGATAAATCATCTATAATTATTTTATCCTCATACCCAGTTGTGACCGAATTAACTTTAATAATCCCCATTATTGTCCCCTTTTTTATCACGCAAAAATTAGTTTAACCTAACTTACGCACCTTTAAAATCCACAACACATCAGTTTGTATTGTGGATTTTTGTAGTTATTTAGAAAAAGATAATGCTAGCAAGTTTTCTGTTTTATCAAAAAAAGCATTATTTGTTGCTCTTAGTTTCTTGTCAATCTCGCCAACTTTTTCAGCAGGCAAAATCTCTACCTTGCTCTGGAAGTGATTATCTCTGCCATCATAGAAATTGCAAACGCCACCGTTTTTGATGTACTCTACTTTGTTAGAGCTTGCGCTTGTTAGTGTATAGTAAACACCATCTTCAATGATAACATTAAAAATAACATCTCTACCCTCATACTGCATCAATATCTTATAGCTGTTTTCAAACCTTTCTTTGCCAGATAGTGTGTACTTAGCAAAGCTAGGGTTATAGTCTTTATCCAGTGTAAATATCTCGTTACCACTAAAATATGCTGTACCCTCTACAAGCTCTAGCTCGAAAAATTTTGCTCCGTGGTTTAGCATTTTTGTGTACATTTTATCGTCTTTTACAGCCTCAATCAAAGCTTTGTCTGTTGTGGATATTGCTTTGCACTTATAGTTGCCGTAAATTCTCTTGCTAGATTTAAGACCTTCACTGTCTTTGTCAAAAATCATTCCAGCAATCATATCACCGTCATTTAGTGTATTCAAAAGTCTTGATACACCAACAACAAGCAAAATATGTTTTCCATTGACGTATTTATAGTTTCCTTTTTCTATTATAGGAAAGCTTGTGCCATTATTTATAGCTATTTCCATAGTAGGCTGTGTCTGGCAAAAATCAAGTATAACATTTTTCATCTCTGATATAGGCAGTTTGTTTTTCATCGCTTCTTTTGGGTTCATAATTTTCTCCTAAACTCTATTTCAATCTTAGTACTGCTAAGTTAGTTGCTTCTAACAGAGGATATCACATCTATTTTTAAATGTCAATAGTTTTTTATATCAAAATTTTCCCTATAAAAAAACAATAAGCACTCTACATGTATTCACACAGTAAAGTACTTAAAAACAGCTGTTTTTTGTTCATTTGTTATATCATCGCCCAAATTTTCCCAAATATAGAGCAAAACTATTTGTCATAATAAGCATTGATTTTCTTTATAAGCCTTATATACTCCAGTGTATCTTCTTCACCCAATATTTCCGCTAAAACTCCTGCACTTTGCTTTTTATTCTCACGTGTTATCGCTAAATATTCTTTGCCCTTATCCGTCAGAGAAACAAGTGTTATTCTTTTATTATTAGGCGAAGTTTCTTTCGCTATTAGCTCTTTTGCCATCAACCTTTCTGCCAATACAGTAATGGTGGACTGTGCAGTATTCAGCGCTTTGCTTATAGTCGCTAGTGACGGGTTTTCTCCTGCTATTTTGTTAAATTCTTCTACAAAATCTACAAATGACCACTCTCCAGAATGCAGAATTTTTTCGTTTTTTATAAACTCTCTTTTTTCTTTTTTGCCACGTCTATTCATTATTTCCAGTTCATGATATAGAGCATCTGTGCTGTCCATAAGTTACCTCTTATCTAAAATATATTATTAAGCTAAACTAAAACCAAGGCATAATATTGCAAAACAAGCTTTAGTTTGTAGTATAACATATATTTTTTTGCTTTTCAATGACAGGTAGTAATAAATAAGAAAGTTTTCACAACATCAGTCCCTTGTAGGTGACAAAACTTTAGCTACAGCTTATTATTCTTGCTATTTCTCTAAAACTATCTATATTATATGTTGCAAGCCCACAGCGTGTGGCATCACCTATTGCTATAGTGTCCATATTTGCAGAACAGCCGGCTTGTATGCCTGCTACTGCGTCCTCTACTACTACGCAGTCCTTTGGTGCAAGACCTATTAGTTTGCTTGCAAGTACAAAAACTTCTGGGTCTGGCTTTGATTTTGATATCAAATTACCATCCGACACTGCCTCGAACATATCGCGTATACCCAGCCTATCCAAGATATACAGAGCATTTTTGCTGGAGGAACCAATAGCAAGCTTAATATTCTGTTCCTTTAGTAATAGCAAAGTTTCTTTAACCTCAGCAGGCAAATCACTTTCGCTCATCTGTGTTAGCAGTTCTTTATATAATATGTTCTTTTCTTCTGTGAGCTTGTTCTTGTCCTCGTCAGACATTTCACCTTTGTAGTTTTCAAGAATAATCTCCAAGCTTTCTATTCGGCTAACACCCCGAAGTCTGTTGTTAATGCTTTTATCAAAATATATATCTAGCTTATCAGCTATAGTTTTCCACGCCTCATAATGATAATTGTCAGTATGGCAAATTACTCCATCAAGGTCAAAAATAACGCCTTTATATTTCATATCAGCACACTCCATATTCTGTTTTGTAATAACATATCTAAGTATGATTAAATAAAGAGAGAAACCAAAAACATCACTGTGAATTTTCGGCTTCTCTTAATATCCTACAAGTATTTTTTTATAAAGTTCATAGCATTTTCATATCTCTCAAAGTTTACTTCACCTTTTTCATACTCTACTACAAACCAGCCATTATCACCAAGTATTTCTTTTGCCTTGCCTATTACTTGCTCCATATTAAACACGCCCTCGCCTAGGTCTGCAAAATCCCTGTGTGCTACTGCTATTGGGTCTCTTAGGTGCAAATATGTTATGCGCTCTTTTTGCTCGTCCATCAATTTTACAGCATCACTACCACCTACAAAGACCCAGCCAAGGTCAAATGCAAAGTTTAGGTTTGGAGCAAACTCCACTAGCATATTATATAGCTTTGCATCATTCTCGAACTCCCAGTCGTGATTATGGTAGTGCACAGTAACACCTTTTTCCAGACATTTACCAGCTGCAATATTCAGGTTTTCTACCGCCACTCTCATATCATACTCATTCTCAGAGTCTTTTCTATTGGTAGATATCAATATATTTTTGTTTGGCATATCCTCTAAGAAATCTACTGCTTTCATGAGTGTTCGCGTATTTTCTTCTGCGCTCTCTACCCATGTAGGTAACGGAAAGCCTACATGAAGTGCGGAAAGCTCTATACCATATTGCTCTAGCTTGCTTTTCAAGTACTCTTTATCATCTACTCCAAAAAAGCGCACACCCATCTCGAAACCATTAGCGCCCATATCCTTAAAAGCACCTATTACAGTATCTGTATCTTCTTTTATTCTCTCTTTGAAAAGAACTGCATGACAACCTATCTTCATCTTGATTACTCCCTTTATATAAATGTCTCTAGGTGGCGTTTAGCTTTCAGTAGCCCCTCTTTCACCTTCGGAACACTACCCTCCCAAACTGGGTCTTCGTGTTCTATGCTTATGGTTCCATCATAGCCCACTTCTTGCAAATTAGCTACTATCTTGCTCCAGTTTAGCTCTCCTAGCCCCACTAGGCGGTACCTCCACCACATCTTCTCCAGTGCATTTTCACCCACACCTACATGGCCTTTCATATTGCTAAAATTATGCAATATACCAACTTTCGCAAGCCTATCACGGTCTATTTCGCAGTCTTTACCATGAACATGGAATATTCTGTCTCCAAAATTCTTGATAGCACTATATGGGTCTACAAACTGCCACACAAGGTGTGATGGGTCAAAAGCAAGCCCTACTTTGTTCGACCCCAGTCTTGCGAAAAGTGCCTGCCACATATACGGAGTTATTGCAATATTTCCCATTAACGGGCAATTCTCGAAACATATTTTGACATCGTTTTTTTCTGCAAGCTCCACTATTTCTTTAAAAGTTTCTGCCACTATCTCCACACAAGCCTCTGGGTCATATTTAATAGGGTTATTCTCAAGCGTTGCTAGGCTATTGACACCTGTAGAGCAAATCACCTTTTTTATACCAACCTTTGGCGCAAATTCTATCCTTTTTAGTAGCTCTGCTTTGTGGCTTGCTGCCTCATCTGCGTTGTCGCTTAGGAAATTTCTACAGTATATAAGCGAAGACACTTGTAGTTTGCCGTCGTCCGTCACAGCACTGAATATTTTTTCCTCAAGCGGTACATTGGGGCCTATCTCTAGGTCGGAAAAACCATTTTCCTTTGCCCATTTTGCTATCTCGTCCAAATCATTAAGCCCTGCCCAAACAAGGCTATTAGTCATAAAACCAACTTGCATATTTACCCCCTATTATATTTATAAACACTATTGTTTACTTAAAAATCTACGCTAACTACTTGTTTTGTATCAGCAGACTCTTGTAGACAATCCAGCAGTTTTTGTATGTACAGGCCACGTGCAAAATCACTAGTAACCTGTGTACCATTCTCTATCGCAGTAATAAACTCATCAATCTCAAACATAAAATTCACTTTGAAAGCCTCTGTTGGGGTAGTTCCATGGAGCTGATACAGTTCTTCTGGCACGGACATCACTATTTTTTTGCCCTCATTTAGTCCTTTTAACTGTACTTCTAGTGCAAATGGATCGTTTCCATTAAACACTACCGAGCCTTTTTCACAGTATATTTCCATTGTGTGTGAACAACCCACACGGCTAGCAGTATATGACGCTATTGTTCCACTTGCAAGCCTTGCGCTAAAAACAGCAACATCGTCATTATCAACAGCATAATCAGCATCGTCGTTTACACCTTTTCTTGTAGAGAAACATGTGCCCTGCATGCACTGTACTTCCACAATTTTTCCGCATACATCAGAAAAAAGCATATCCGTCATATCTAGCATATGGCTACCAAAATCCGCTGTAACTCCAGAGCCAGATTCTTCTCTGTGCATCCTCCACTCACGCTTAACGTCTGGGTTTGCCATTCTGTTACCACCTAGCGCTAAGCGAACATGGAATATTTTGCCCAGCTCCCCATCTGCAATTAATTTTTTCACAAAACGGTATGCAGGTATTCCACGATAACACAGCCCTATCATATTAACAAGGTTTGTATCTTTTACAATATCCATTGCAGCAACACAGTCGTCTGCATGTGGTGCAAACGGTTTTTCACATAGCACGTGTTTACCAGCTTTTAGTGCCTGCGCTGACAGTGGCACATGTGTATCATTCGGTGTACAAATACTCACTGCATCTACCATATCCAGTAGTTGCTCGTAGCTATCACAAGCAACAGCACCTGTTATCTCGTGTTTTTGTATATAGTCTTCTGCGCGAGATTTTATCAAATCATAGACTGCTACTATTTCTGCGTTGCTCTGCCCTTTATATGCACTAATATGTTGTTTCGCTATGCCTATGGTGTACCCTGTTCCTACAATCCCTACTTTTACCATTGTCTCTTTCTCCGTTCTATAATTATTTTTTCAATTTAATAATATACTATATCACAGATTAGGCATTGTCAATAGACTTTGTGCTATTATAATAAATTTTGAACATTTTATATGACATTTGTTCCGAATTTTAGTAATTATTAACTTATAACTTGATTTTTTACGCATTATGATGTAAAATATATTTATTAATCAAAAAAATAAACGGAGGTGAGTCTCGTGTCTGTTCTACAGGGTACAAACTCGCTGATTTCCAAGATACAAAACCAGACTTTAGTAAGAGAAACCATATACCGTTATGGGCCGATAGCTAGAAAAGATATCGCAAAAATACTTTCTCTTACTCCCCCCACTATCACAAGTAATGTAAGTAATTTAATAAAAAACGGGCTTGTGTATGAGTGTCAGCCACAGGTAGCAAGCACCGTCGGCACTGGTCGCCCCCCTATAGAGGTGGATTTTATAGCAGATTCTAGGTTTGCTATTGGGATTGACGCTCTGCATTCCTCAACATCTGTTAGCCTTGTAGACCTACGCGGTAATATCATTCTGCACAAAGACTTCCCTGTGATATCCAGAAACTACCCAGAAACAATAAGCGAGCTTGCTAGTATAGTTCACCAGCTCATAGCTTTAATAGAAATTGACCAGTCCAAGATACTCGGTGTTGGTATTGCTTTCCCGGGACTCATAGACAGTGCTGGTGGGATAGTGCACACCAACCAAGCTTTTTCTTGGAAAGACAAGCCCCTAGCAGCAGACTTATCTGCACTTGTTCCTTTCCCAGTATGGATTGAAAACAACGCCAAGGCGCGTGCTATAGCTGAAAATATTTTTTCCAAAACACTGCAATCAAACTTTATTTATGTTTTTGTTTCTCGTGGCATTACTTGCCCGCTGATGATACAAAACGAGCTACATTTGGGCAACACATTTGGTGCGGGCGAGATTGGTCACTCTATTTTTGACAACCGCGGCCCTCTTTGCCCGAGTGGTGGACACCGTGGTTGCTTGAACAGCCTGTCGTCTGAAAATGCAATGCTAAGTAGGTGCCAGCAACTGCTGGACTCCGACGCAAACACAATACTGCGAAAAATTTGCCCACATGGTACAGAGCTAACGCTTGAGCATATATTCGAAGCACAGGCACTTGGCGACATTATGGTGAGCTATATAATAGAAGAAGGTATTAGCTTCTTGGCAAAAGCACTGGCTATGCTCATCAACTTTACTTCACCAAGCTCCATATTGGTAGATTCACAGATATATTCAATAAAAAGCAACCAGGAGCTACTTTTGTCCAACCTTGAGCAGCTAATATTTGGTATCAGTGTAGAAGATATTAACTTTCACTTTTTGCCTGTAGACCTACTAAGGGGTACAAAAGGTGGTGCAGCCCTTGTTATTAGGAACGCTTTCCTATCCGCTGACGAAGTAGAGTAACGCTATTATTACCTACATATAATCCCACGTACAAATTGGGTACCAGTTATCCATATAATAAATAGATTGTAATTAAGGAGAACACAATGATAAAATTTGTATTTGAAAACACAGAGAAATTCCTTGACAAGCAAGAAAAAGTTACTGCACTAGAGCAGAGCAAAGCCACCATAGCACGCGCACTGCATGGCGACCCTGCATACAAAGATGCTTTGGGCTGGCACAATGTTGATAAGTGGGCAAACGAGCAGTCTGTTAAGCGTATACTTACAAAAGCAGCAGAGATAAAAGCAAACGCAACAAAATTTGTGCTAATCGGCATTGGTGGCTCTAATCAGGCTGCGCGCGCCGCTATAAAAGCGCTATCTCCACAGAGTGGTGTAGAAGTTATATATGCTGGTAATACCCTGTCACCATACGAGCTTGCAAAGATAGAAAAACAGCTTGATGGCAGTGATTTTTACATAAATGTAATTGCAAAGAACTTCGAAACACTGGAGCCAGGTGTTAGCTTTAGGTTACTACGAACATTGCTAGAGAAAAAATATGGCGACAAAGCACATGAGCGCATAATAGCAACAGGCACAATAGGCAGCCACCTAGACGAATTATCACAGAAGCACAAATATGACTTTTTTACATTCCCAGTAGATATCGGCGGTAGATACTCTGTGTTCTCTGACGTGGGACTGTTGCCAATGGCGGTAGCTGGCGTGGATATAGTCGCAATGCTAGAGGGTGCAAAAGATATGCAGCGCCTAATGCTATCCGATGATAGTTTGGCAAACCCAGCTGTAGAGTACGCTATTACAAGATTTCTTCTATACAAAAAAGGCTATAGAATGGAAATGCTGTCATTCTTCGAGCCACGTTTCAGGTATTTTTCTAAGTGGTGGACACAGCTATTTGCCGAGAGCGAGGGCAAAGATGGCAAGGGTTGCTACCCCATTGTTGGCGAGTACTCCGAGGATTTGCACTCTATCGGTCAGTATGTCCAAGATGGTAGCCCTATAATTTTCGAGACTTTCTTGCAAGTAATGAACAGAGATACTGTTCTCTTCCCAGAAAAAGATAGTGTAGATGACAGGTTTGACTATATCAATGGCAAAGATTTTTGGGAGATTAACAAAGCCGCAGAAACAGGCACAATGTCTGCACATAGTGCGTGCCTGCCATGTGTTCAGATACAAATGGACGAGCTGAGCACATATAATATAGGTAGTATTTTTTACGCTTACATGCTTATTTGTGCAGTATCTGGCGCGCTGCTAGAGATAAACCCATTCGACCAAAACGGTGTAGAAGCATATAAAGCTGGTATGTTTGAAATTTTAGGTAAATA
>CAYJFF010000009.1:0-30380 GCA_964369345.1 uncultured Oscillospiraceae bacterium | reverse complement strand
AACGGTCACCGTACACTTTGGCATCTTTTGCGCCCAGACGAGCCTAGCTTGTTTGAGTACCTAAAAGATGCAGATTACCAAGTTCGCTGGTATGGCAAAAATGACTTTTACTCACAGGAGAGTGCAAAAAAATGTATAGACTCTATCGGTGCTAGTGGTGGTGGCGGACATGGTGGGCCAGATGTCTACGAAGAAAATGAGAGCGGTTTTTTTAGTTTTCTAAAAGATGCTTTCCCACACGATGTAGAAGAAACTGGAGATATGAAAAACCTAAGAGGTGCGCTGGATTTCTTGCAGAGCTGGAAAGAGGGTGATAAGCCATTTATCGTGTTCTTACCACTTGCAATGCCACATCCTGTATATTCTGCACCACAGCCATATCACGATATGTACAGTATCGATGATATCCCAGATTTGCGACCAAAAGCAACCGAGGGACTGCCCCTACACCGCACACTAATTCCAGAATATCGTAATCTTGGTGATTTTTCTGATAACGAGTACAAGAAGATACAAGCAGTATATCTGGGTATGATTAGCTGTATGGATATGATGCTAGGTGAGTTGCTAGATACACTTGATGCCACAAACCTTGCAAGCTCTACTACTGTTATCGCAAGCTCCGACCACGGCGACTGGGCTGGTGACTATGGCATGGTTGAGAAATGGCCTAATGCGCTAAACGATGTTATAACACGAGTGCCACTTATAGTGCGTGCACCTGGTAACAAAGCTGGGCACGTGGTGGCAGAGCAAGTAGAGATGTTTGACATCATGCCATCTATACTAGAGCTTAGTGGTGTTGAGTGTAAACACAGCCATTTTGCAAAATCTTTTGTTCCACAGCTACATGGTGCAAAAGGCGACCCAGAACGCGCAGTATTCGCAGAGGGTGGATATGACACTCGTGAGCCAAACTGTTTCGAGGGTTACCCACCACGTGTAGCAAAAGAGAAAAAGTTCCAGATGAATATGAAAAACCATATATATTACCCAAAACTAAGGCAACAGCAAGAAGTACCAGAGAGTGTTTGTCGCACAACTATGCTACGTACACTTACACACAAGCTGATATACCGTGTTCATGATGTTTGTGAGCTATACGACCTTGTAAACGACCCCAAAGAGCTAAAAAATGTTTATGAGGACGAAAATTACTTTGCTATTAGGTCTCAGCTAGAAAAAAGGTTACTAAACTGGTACAACTCCACAGCCGATACCGTTCCATGGGACGAAGACCCCAGGGGCTTTGCTAACGACTAGCGCATATGATTATAATATTATAATAGAGGTGGAGCAAAAGAATGAAAAAGCCAGATATACTTATATTTATGAGCGACCAACACGGTTATCTATACTCTGGGTTTGGTGGACACGACATAGTACAAACCCCAAACCTAGATGCCATAGGCAAAAGTGGCAGTGTATTTGATAGTGCGTACACTAGCTGTCCACTATGTGTGCCAGCAAGGGTATCCATGCTTACTGCACAGTTACCACACAGGACTGGCGTTTTTGACAATGCTGGTGTTATTGCCTCTGACAAAGCCACTTTTATGCATTCCATAGCTGCACAGGGTTACGAAACCGTACTCTGTGGCAGAATGCACTTCATGGGTAAGGACCAACGTCACGGCTTTAGCAAACGAATATTTGATGATATAACCTCACTGGAGTGGGGGGCTAATACAGTTATGAAAGAGGAACTGGGCAACTATGACAAGACACTTGGCGAAAACGGTAGTACAAAAGTATCCGGTGGTGGTAACTCACCAGTGCTTGAGTATGATAGACAGGTTTTTGCAGCAGCACTTGACTATCTTTCCCAGCCACACCAAAAGCCACAGTGTATTTTGGTGGGTACATATGGCCCACATTTCCCATATGTAGCACCCGAGGAATATTACCAAGATTACTTGGCGAAAGTAGACCTGCCCACCACGCGCACCAGCGAACACCACTATTATAAATGCACTGCTTGCAAGGAACAACCTGTTACTGATGAGAAAGTAAAGTCCATACGTGCGGCATATTATGGTATGGTTACACATATGGATAAACAAGTTGGCGAGTTGCATAATAAATGGAAAGACTACCTAGCAACATCTGGGCGAGAGGGCATATTTGCATATATTTCTGACCACGGTGACCAAGTTGGCGAGCGTAACCTGTATGGCAAAAAGAATTTTTTTGATGGCTCCGCCCATATCCCACTGATTTTTAGTGGATATGGTGTACCATCTGGCAAGCGATACAGCACAGCTGCAAGTATTATGGATTTGGGGCCTACTCTATGTGACATGATAGGTGCAAGCCAACTGCCACAACAAGATGGTATGAGCCTTTTGCCTGTGATGCAGGGTAGCGACTGTCAATCTGCACGTATAGTTGTTTCTGAGATGATAAACCCCATTGACGGCAAAAATGTTGCTTGTAAAATGCTGTGTGATGGTGAGTGGAAATATATTAATTACCAAGGCTACGAGGACGCCAATCTCCTTTTTAACACTAAACTGGATAAAATGGAGCTAGTGAATGTTGCAAGCGAAAACCCAGATATAGTAGCTAAATTCAAGAAAATACTATATACAGACTGGGACGAAAATGCTATAATCGAAAAATATGTAGATAGAGCAGAAAACCACAAGCTCTTAGCGGCATTTAACAGTGTGCACCAACCAGAGCAAGGCGAGCGCTGGTCGATACCGAAAGAGGCTGTCATTACCCCAAAATGAACCTGAGGTGAATATATGAAGGACACTCGATTACAGCAAACAAGGCGTAATATGATACAGTATTATATAGCTTTTGTTATGGTAATAGTTGTGTTTGTACTACTAAGTTTTCAAATAATTTATACTGTTATTTTCGAGAATACAATAAAAGGGAGTTATCAGCAACTCGGCTCTGCTATAAACGAGCTAGACGAGAAGATGATAGCTCTCGAATCTATGTCTGTGGCGCTTAGCTATCATGTAGATACAAACAACTTGATGGCGCTAGAAAACATAAGCACAGAAAAAGTTGTAGAGCTTGCAGAATACAGGAATCTGCTAAGCATCTCTTTGCTAGAAAGCAGTGATATTGCAGATTATTACATTTTCTTCCCAAGATCTGGTATCATATTTGATAGCACACGTGTATACGCAGATGTCGACGAGCTATACGGAGATTTTGCCAGTATAGATGGCTTTGACAGGGCAGATTTTACAGAGCTACTCTTACACGAAAACAGAGTACTGGGCAAGGCTCAAACTCTTGTCACAGAAAACAAACGGCAACAGGTTATACCATATCGTGTTCAAGGGGCGAATAACGATAATATCAACATAGTATTGATGCTGCGCCTAGATGCCATACTCAATACCATCAACCATAATATGAGCAAATACAACACCATAAATATTTTATATGATAATGAAATTATCTATAGTAGTAACAATGATGATGACACCTCTAATATCATATCATTTGGTGGAGATTTTTCTTCAATTGACTACCGATTGGCAGACAAAATAGTAATATCTAGACCGTCCAGCCACTACCCCATCACCTACCAAACTATCATTGATAAGGAGTCCATTTCTTCTACTATCGATGAAATTATGAGAGCTTATCTGATAATATTTGGGCTGATAGGCTTGGCAGTTACTTTTGTGCTTTTATGTATGCAGTTTTGGTTTAGTAAGCCACTTTACAAGATATCCCGTCTATATAATGAGCAAGAAAGAGCTATAGAGAAATATCATCTTAACCGACTGCTAGAAACTGCTGCTAGTGATGAAGAAGTGCAAGTAGCTGCTGACTTTTTCACTATAGATACTAGCAAAAAAGCTCTTGCAATGATAGTATGGGCGACAAAAAACGAGAGCGACAAGCTACTAAGCAAAACAGTTTCCACGGAAATAGGAAATGTGCTAGGAAAAGGTTTTTCTACAAGGAGAATGGGTGATAATAAGTCTGTTGTTCTTTTGTACAATATCGAAAACGAAGAAGATACTATAGAAAAAGTTCTCACAGTAATAAAAAAATATAATCAAGATGATGAAGTAGTGGGAATAGGCTGTGGTAATTCTTATCAAAACCAGCGTGGAATAAGTCTATCATTCTTGGAAGCGCACAAAGTAGTGGCTTATCAACAAAACTACAACAACCACAGTATATACAGATATTCTTATCTACCTATGGTGAAAGATTCTATAGTACTAGAGCGTGATGTTAGGAACAAGATACTGCTCTTTATCTCAACAAAAGAAAGCGAAAAAGCAATAAACCTATTTACAAAAGTATTCACAGATGAACTAGAGCACGCATATGTGGTAAACCCCGCTGTTGCTACTAATGTTACAGCGCAGATAGTAAGTATACTTATATTATCTGTGCGAGAGATAGTAAAAGACAAATCAACCACCACCGTACTACTCATAGAGATATCAAAATTATTTAATGTTCTGCAAAAAGATGATTTCTTAAAATCTGTTAATACACTCATCACAAAAATATCCCAGTGTGTGCCAGATAAAGAAGAAACAGACAACAATCTTATGAAAAAGATGATGTCATATATAACAGAGCATTATGCAGATAGTGACCTTTCTCTTTCTATGCTTGGTGATAAATTTGGTATGAATGAGAGCTATATTTCACAGTATTTCAAGCAACATACAGATACTAATTTTACACAACATCTAGAAAAAATAAGGATGGAACACGCAGTAGAAATGCTAGAGGGAGAAACTCCTATAAACAAGATAGTGGAGTTGGTAGGGTACTCTAATAGGAACACTTTCTACAAAGCATTCATACGTGTACATGGTATAAGTCCTACAAAGTTCCGCGAAAACCAACAATTAAAAAAACAAAATAACAGTGAATGATACTATAATAAAAGTCACCCTCGGGTGGCTTTTATTTTTGCACATCACACTTGGTGCACGCTCTTATTAGATATGATGATTTTATGTATTTTATTTGAAGTTTTTATGATTATTTGTTTTATATATGTGTGATTATTTTTAGAATATATAAAAAATAAACAAAAAATCGATATATAAGCTTTACAATTTGTTAAATTTAGGATATTATCGTATCAAGCAATACGAATAAAACTAAGGAGTGATATCTTGAAACTATCTAGTAACAACCAACTAACAGCACAGCAAATACAAGAAGGATATAACCCACCAATGGCTTTATCCAAGCGCATGATAAAGAGCTGGCAACTATATGCAATTTTGCTAGTACCCTTTGTGTGGCTATTAGTATTCAAGTACTACCCCATGGCTGGGCTTCAAATAGCTTTTCGTGATTACGGCCCACGTGGTGGCATATGGGGGTCCGATTGGGTTGGGTTTGAGCATTTTGTTAGGTTCTTCAAATTGCCCAAGTTTGGCGAGATATTATGGAATACAATCAGCCTTAGTCTATACCAATTAATAGCAAACTTTCCTATTCCTATTATCCTAGCACTAATGCTAAACAGTTGCTCCCATAAAAAATTTGTTAAAGTAGTGCAGACTGTTACATATCTACCACACTTTATATCTACTGTAGTGCTTGTTGGTATGATGATGCAGTTTCTTAACCCAATATCCGGTATCTATTCCCAGATATGCAGCGCTTTTGGGGTGGACGCTACAGACTTGATGTCAAAACCCGAGAATTTCCAGTCACTATATGTATGGTCGGCAGTTTGGCAAAATGCTGGCTGGGGTACTATCATATATCTTGCTAGCCTATCCAGCGTTGACTTGTCCTTGCACGAGGCTGCACAGATAGATGGTGCAAACAGGTTCCAGCGTGTAATGAACATAGACCTACCAACCATAATGCCCACAGCAATAATAATGCTGATAATGAACGCAGGTAAAGTAATGAATATCGGCTTTGAAAAAGCTTTTCTAATGCAAAACCCACTTAACGCTAGCTCTTCCGAGATTATAGCAACCTATGTTTACAAAATGGGTATGACAGCTGGTGGTGACTATTCTTACTCGACAGCAATAGGGCTTTTCAATAGCATAATAAACATTGTGCTAATAATGGTTGTAAACAAAATAGCACAAAAAACAAGCGAAACTAGCTTGTGGTAAGGAGAACGATGATAATGAACAAAAGAATGAGCAAAAGCGACTTTACTTACGATATTTGTATAACAGTTTTCCTTGCGCTAAGTTTGCTAGTAGTGGCACTGCCACTTATACATATACTAGCTGCTTCACTTAGCTCCACGCAGGCTGTTATTTCTGGTAATGTTTGGCTTCTTCCTGTAGATTTTTCGCTAGAAGGCTATAAGGCTGTTTTCGAGAACGAAAAAATTCTTATAGGCTATCAAAACACCATTATATACACTGTAGCAGGCACTATAGTAAATATTATTTTCACCCTGTGTGCTGCTTACCCAATATCAAGAAAAGATATGCCTGGCAAAGCTCTGATAACATACCTATTCACATTCACAATGATATTTAGTGGCGGACTTATCCCTACATATTTGCTTCATCTGGACCTAGGGCTACTAAATACACGTTCTGTTATGATATTGCCAGGTGCTATAGGCATATGGAACTTGATGCTTGCAAAAAATTTCTTCCAGAAAAGTATCTCCCACGAGTTGCTAGAGGCAGCACAAATTGACGGTTGTAACGACTTCAAGTACTTTATCAAGATAATACTACCACTTTCAAAAGCTATAATAGCAGTGCTAGTTCTTTTCTATGCTGTACAGCATTGGAATGCGTTCTTCGGGGCATTCATATATTTGACAGATAAAGACCTCATGCCTTTGCAAATAATTCTACGCGACATACTTATCATAAACCAGCTAGACCCATCTATGATACTTGACTCAGAAACTGCTGCTGCAAAAGAAGGTCTTGCAGATTTGCTAAAATACTCGACTATTATAGTAGCTAGCCTGCCTATATGGTGCTTGTACCCACTAATACAGAAATACTTTGTAAAGGGTGTTATGGTCGGTGCTATAAAAGGCTAAATATACAAACAAAATTTTATTAAACTAAAATAAAAGGAGAAAAAACCATGAAAAAAACTTGTTTCAGAGTACCTACATTAGTCCTTGCAGTAGCGATGTTACTTAGTGCTTGTGGTAGCACAACAGAGCCAAGCAGCACATCACCTACTGGTGGCAGCACATCTACTAGCACTTCTTCTACTGCTCCTGTTAGCAATTTCGACCCTAACGTAAACCCAGCTGGCGTTATGCCAATAGTAAAAGAGCCTGTAACTTTAACTATGGCTATTCAGGAAAACGCACAGGTAACAGACTTTGTAGATAATGAATATACAGCATGGGTGCAAGAAACAACAGGTGTAAACCTAGATATTATCACACTGCCAAGCAAAGACACAGCTACAAAAGTAAACCTAATGTTTGCCGCTGGTAAAGACTTGCCAGATGTAATTAATATGGGTGCACTAGAAAACAGTACACTTTATTCTTATGTTCTTGATGAGCTAGTAATTCCGCTAGACCCATACATAGAAGAATATGGTGTTGAGTACAAAAAAATGATAGAAGAAAACCCAAGCATAGAGGCTGCTTGTATAGCTATTGATGGCAACACTTATGGACTTCCAAAATACAATGTAACTGAGCATAATCAGCTAAAATTTGGTAAAATGTATCTATACCAGCCATGGCTTGATGAGCTAAATCTGGAGATGCCAACTACTACAGATGAGCTATATGATGTACTAAAAGCATTCCAAGAGAATGACCCTAACAAAAATGGCGAGAGCGATGAAATACCAATGGCAGGTGCTATCACAGGTGCAGGTACAAAGGTATATCTACCTACAATCGCTCCATTCATCCCATATGATGATGTAAGCAAAGGTCTACTAAACGTTGATGGCACAATCACTGCTAGCTATATGGAGCCTGAGTTCAAAGATGGTATGATATTCCTAAACAAGCTAGTTTCTGAAAGTCTAATAGACCCCGTTAGCTTTACTCAGGACCAAGCACAGCTAAAAGCGCTTGCTAACCGTGAAGAGGTTATACTTGGTGGCTTTGTACACGCTTACACAGCAGTAAATTCTTCGGACCCACGCATGCTAGACTATGTAATGGTACCTCTGCTAGATAGCGACTCAGAAAAAGGTGGCTTTATGCGTGACCTACTTCTACCAAAAGGCCCATCTTGGATAGTAACTGTTGACTGCGAATATCCAGAAGTAGCTTACCGTCTTGGTGATTTCCAGCTGAATGAAGAAGCAAGTATGAGAAACCGTTATGGTGTAGAGGGTAGAGACTGGCAATATGTTGACTCTGCTACTACAGATTTGATAGGCCTAGATGGCGAGCCTGCTCGTTTTGAGATTATAAACAATGTATGGGCAGATACAAGCAACACTCTTTGGAGAAGCGAAGTAGCACTATATAACAACTACGACAACGTGTATGGTAAAGGTTTTGCAGCTGACGTTCTTAACTCTGATAAATACCACCACGATAACTCTATAAACTTTTACGAACAAGATGTAGTTACAGAAACCGTTCCTCTTAATGCACTGTTCTTTACAAAAGATGAGCTAAAAGACTACACACTACTAGCAACAGGTATCAAAGAGCATGTAGAGCAACAACTTGCTGCTTTTGCAACTGGTAGCCGTTCCATGGACGAGTGGGAGAAGTTCCAACAAGAAATGCTTGACCTTGGGCAAGAAGACTATCTACAGTTCATTCAAACAGCATATGACAGACAGTTCGCAAACAACTAAATACTGCTAGCATCTATACTAAGCATTGGGGAACTTCTATAAAAAGTGGTTCCCCAATTCATATACAAACAAGGAAAGGTGACTTTTATTATGATTAAGCCAATAATAGAAAAACAAAGCGCTATTATAGAAAAGCTGCTGTCCAGCATGACTATAGAGGAAAAGGCAGGACAAGTGCAGTGTATAAACGCAGGCAATTTATCCAAGAGCGAAATACAAGCACTCATCAAAAAACATCACATAGGTAGTTTTTTTGTGGGTAATACAGATAGAGATAGGCTAAAAGAAGTAAACGATGCTGTTGCAGATTGCAAAATACCTGTTATCATAAATGGTGACTTTGTAAATGGTGTGGGTAGCAGAATAGAGCGCCTAACAGGCTTTCCACAGCAGCTTGCATGCTCTGCAAGTAATGATACCGAGCTAATAGAGGAAATGGGGCGCATTACTGCAACCGAGGGACGTGGATGGGGTGCTCACTGGACATTTGGCCCTGTTATAGATCTTTGTTACAACCTACAAAACCCTATGATGCATATCCGCACCTCCGGTGATAACCCAGAGCAAGTGCTTAAAATCGGCAAAGCATTTATGGAGGGTGTGCAAAAAACTGGCTATATGGCAGCTACTGCCAAGCATTTCCCAGGTGATGGCACTGATAGCCGAGATACACACATAACAACACTTATAAACCACCTATCGCGCGAAGAATGGGAAAACACTTATGGCTATATCTGGCGTGGTATGATTGATGCAGGGGTTATGTCTATTATGAGCGGGCATATTGCGTTGCCATTTGTAGATGGAATGTACGAGAGCGAAAAAGATAGGTACAAGGGTCTGCCACCAGCGTCATTAAGCAAGAAAATATTAGTGGGCTTTTTGCGAGATGAGCTAGGTTTTGATGGCGCTATAGTAACTGATGCTATAAATATGATAGGGCTTGGTGCTCATATGAAAAGAGAGGATTATGCTCTCAAGCTACTCCTAGCTGGCAATGATATGCTACTATGGACAAAACCAGAGATAGACACAGCACGCATATTAAATGCTGTTGCAAACAGCGAGCTACCTATGGAAAGACTGGACGATGCTGTAAGAAGAATTCTAGAGCTAAAAGCACGCGTGGGACTACTCGATAATGAAGTTACTGCGCCTGTGGTAGACCAAACTATGATAGACAAGCACGGAGAAACAGCACAAAAAGTTGCAGATAAGAGTATAACTATCCTGCGTGATGTCTTTGGTGCTATACCTTGTAGTGACCTAAAAAAAGGTAGCAAAGTGCTGACTGTTACGCTTACATTCGTAGAGGGCATTCGTAATAAGCGTGATGCAGATGACCTGATTTATGTGGACGAAATGCTAAGAGAGCGTGGTTTTGAGGTAGAGCATTTACTAAACCCTGATGGGCTAGGTGGACTTGATAAAATAGCGAAAAACTATGACAAGATATTTATTAACTTCAAGTACCCTGCCAAATACGGAACACTGCGCCTGTGTGGAGATGCGATATCTGCGCTTAAAGGCTCGTGGTGGGTAGAAAACCCCAATGTTATATTCACAGCTTTTGGTGAGCCATATAAAATCTACGACTTGCCATCTCTACATAGCTATATAATGACTTATAGCATCAGGAAAACATCTCAGCGTGCTGCTGTAAAAGTGTGGCTGGGAGAAATAGAAGCAGAGGGTATCTGCCCTGTTGATATGTCATGCTATAAAATTTAGGAGGCTCATATGCAAAAACAGCCAAATATTATATTTATAATGTCCGACGACCACGCATCACACGCTATTAGCTGTTATGGTAGCAAAATAAACAAAACACCTAGTATAGACAGGCTCGCTAGCGAGGGCATGCGCTTTGATAACTGCTTTTGTACAAACTCCATATGCACACCAAGCAGAGCAGTGATATTGACAGGCAAGCACAGCCACAAAAATGGAGTGTTTACTCTTGCCGATAAATTTGACAGCAGACAGCAAACTTTCCCCAAACTACTGCAAGAAGCTGGCTACTACACAGGCATTGTGGGTAAATGGCATCTAGGGCTAGGTGGTGTCTCCGACCCCACTGGCTTTGATTACTGGAGTGTACTGCATGGGCAGGGTAGCTATGACGACCCAATCATGCGTGAAATGGGTGAGGATAAAAACTTTGTAGGATATACTACGGATATCATAGGTGATAAGACTATAGAGTTTATAGAGAACCGTGATAGAGAAAAGCCGTTCATGGTGATGTGCCACCACAAAGCCCCACACAAGTTTTGGAAACCACATGAAAAGTATCTGCATTTGTACGAAAACGAAGAAATACCATATCCAGATACATTTGATGCAGATTTTGAAACAAGGTGCGATGCCTCCAGAGAAGCTGAGATGACTATCGACGAGCATTTAAACTACCGCGACCTTAAATTAATACCACCAGAGGGTGTAGTGGATAACTCCCCAGTGCCACTCCCAAAAAGCTTGGACGGCTTTACGCTGACACCTATGGAAACAGGTATCCCCATTAGCTTTTCATCTTTTAGCGAGCTTAAAAAGTTCAAGTACCAGCGTTTTATAAAAGATTATCTGCGCTGTGTGGCAAGCGTAGACGAAAATGTAGGAAAGCTCCTCGACTATCTAGACAGTGAAAATCTGGCAGATGACACGATAGTTATTTATACATCTGACCAAGGTTTTTTCCTTGGTGACTACGGCTGGTTTGATAAGCGTTTTATGTATGAAGACTCGCTTAGAATGCCATTTGTCATTCGCTACCCACGCTGTATAAAAGCTGGCAGTGTTAATGATAAGATGATACTTAACCTTGACTTTGCACAGACGTTTTTGGACTATGCAGGCGTACCAGCACCCCAGGATATGCAAGGACAGTCTTTTAGGGAGCTACTAGAGGACGAAAACGCACCAAAAATAAGGACATCTATGTATTATAGGTACTGGATGCACCTAAGCCAGCACTATGTGTGGTCGCATTATGGTGTGCGTACAGAGAGCCACAAGCTAATTTATTATTACGGCGAGGGACTGGACAAAAGTGGCACTATCGACGAGCCAAAAGAGCCTGCTTGGGAAATGTATGACCTGAGCAGTGATAAGCTAGAGCTACAGAATATATACGGCAACCCAGACTACAGCAAGCTGCAAGAAGAATTAACTGCTGAGCTATATAGATTAAAGACAGAGGCAGAGGATTTTGAGTAAACTATCTTGCCTAGCAACATTATAACAAAAAGATTGCAGTAACAGGACCAAACTGTTTATAGCAATCTTTTTTCTAGTAATGATTTTTATTAACAAGCAAATTGCCAAATAATGATAATGGATGTATAATAAAGGCTATGTATAATGATTATGAAAGAGAGAAATGTAGCAATGCCTAAATTTAATAAAATCCAGTTCCGTGATTACGATGACCCTAGCTGTGCATTTCCAGTAAAAATCATCACCCCCGATGACGGTTACTATATCCATACTTTTTTTGACACGGACCCAATTAGCCCGTCTGGGAGATATGTGGCAGTACTAAAAATACCATTTCAAGACCAAATACCCACCTCCGAGGACTTGGCACAAGTCTGCATTATAGACCGTGTAAATGAACAGATAGCAGAGATTTTTTCCACAAATGCTTGGGGTACACAAGTTGGCGCGCACATAAGCTGGGGAAAAGACGACTCACAGCTATTTTTTAATAACAGAAAAGACGACAATATATACGCAGTGGAGTACAATACACTTACTGATACTTATACAGAGCACACTGGTAGTGTTTACATGCCATCTAGGGACGGCAGGTATCTCTTTAGCCCCAACCTTGCAACCATAAGCTATTCCCAAGAGGGCTATGGCGCCACTATGCCAAAAGGCTATAGTATAGAGCCAAATGAAAGCGACTATGCAACTGATGGTCTGTGGAGGTGTGATACCGCTACAGGAGAGAAAAAGCTGATACTATCTATACAAGAAGCAATAGACACTATTGCCGATAAGCGTGCTTTTGTAGGTGGTAAATTTGTTTTTTTCCATACCAAAGTTAATAAAAGTAATTGCAGAATTATGCAGGTGGTACGGTATGTTTTCCCAGATATGCGACGACTTTGCTTTATCTTAACCTGTGATTTTGATGGTGGTAATATCAAGGTTGCTCTACCATATGAAATGTGGCTTAGTAGCTCACATCACCCAGATTGGCACCCAAACTCCACTGATATTTTGATGAACTTCCAGATGCAAGATATGCGCTTTGGGCTGTTTGGGGAAGATTTTACAAACTTTCGTATTATCGCGCAAAAACACCACGGTGGTGGCCACCCTAGCATTAGCCCTAGCCAAAAATATCTTATCACTGACGCATACACAGCAGAGAGCGAGTTTGTGGATAGCGACAACCGTGTAGCATTGCGCCTAATAAATCTAGAAAATAGCGAGCTCACAAACCTTTGCTATATATGGACATTGGGCGGACTGGGTCTGCACCCGTCATTTAGGTGCGACCCACACCCTGCTTTCAGTCAAAATGGCAATGAAATTTCTTTTAATGGTGCGCCTTTTGGCAAAAAAGCAGTGCTAATTGCAGATATTAGTAGCCTATGCTAATACGCGCTATATAATAACATGACAAAATGTACAAGTTTTGAGAACAACTGTGTTTTCAGAACTTGTACATTTTTATTTTAACAAACTCTCGGGTGCTTAGTTAAATATCACTTCTGTCGCTTCCGAGAAATCACCTTGTAGGTTTATTAGGTCTTTAATATTTGTCCCAGCCTCAAACTCTAGTTTTATCACAACGGGCTGACCACTTAGTGCATCGCAAGGTACATTATATATATGCAAATATTTCTCTGCTGCATCTTCTCGCAAATAAAAGGTGGGTATCCTGTCCAGTGATGCCTTTGGCTGGGCGCTATTGTTTAATACTGTAATTTTCTGTGGTAAGATTTTTATGGGGTCCAGTACAAAACCACTACAGTTAAGACCTGCATAGAAATGTAGGTAAATGACAGAGTTTTTTACTGTAGTTAGCATATCTGGCTTATTCTCAAAAAGCACAGCTGGTTTAGCTTCTACAAAGGCTTCTTTTACATTATTATACCACTCCCCCACTTCCCCCAGTATGCGCCTTGCCTCTTCTGGGATAGCACCACTGGCAGTAGGTCCTACATTCAGCAAATAGTTCCCACCCATAGCAATAGCTTTGTCTATATTGCGTTTGAGCAAGTTTGTGCTAAAATAGTCCTCGTTTTCTCTATACGCCCATGACTGTCTGCCGATGGACTCTATAGCCTCGGTAGGGCTTTCAAAAAGACTACCATCTGGCACATGCCTTTCCGGTGTGGAATAATCCCCCTTGCTAAAGCCTCTATTATTGATTAATATACTTGGCTGTAGCTTTCTTACAAGCTCATTGATAGATTTATCTTCGTGCTTGGGCGGTATATCCCAAAACAATGTAGATATTTCACCGTAATTTGTAAGTAGCTCGGTAATCTGCTCTTTAACATACATCTTATATTTTTCCATATTTGGAGTATCTGTGCTACGTGGTGGTATTTGATGTGTGCTATTTTCGTTGTATGCGTTTTCGTGGTGCCAGTCTGGAACGGAGTAATAAAGAGAAAGCTTCATACTATATTTTTCACAAGCTTCTTGCAACATTTTCAGAACATCTCTATTATATGGTGTGTTCATAATGTTGTAGCCAGTAGTCTTTGTGTCCCACATACAAAAACCATCATGGTGCTTGGTTGTAAAGCAAATATATTTCATTCCCGCTTTTTTAGCAAGCAACACCCATTCTTCTGGGTTGTACTCGGTAGGGTTAAAGCTCTTGTATAGCTCCTCGTATTCTTTTCTGTCCGCTTTCGTTCTCATCAAGTACTGCTCGTGATAATTCGTTAAAGCATATACTCCCCAGTGTACAAACATCCCAAAAAGTGTATTGCTATGCCACTGCTCAAATCTCTCATTCATAATAAAAATACTCTCTTTCTTTACTCCAATACGCAATGCTCAAATATATTTTTGTTAGCACTTCTTTGTATTATAGCCTTTTAGTGTCACATTTTCAACTAATAAAAGTAAATAATATATTTTACTAGGACTTTTTTGTGAATGCAAGAGCATAAGCACCTGTTCGGATATCCTACTTTTTATGAAGTAAAAGCACTTGACAAATATAGTAAACTTGTTTATAATAAACTTGTTTACTATATTTCGTTAGAAAGGAACCTTAAAATGAGAAATCACAAATATGAAAATGATATTATGACAAAAGAAAGAGTAATAAAGCACAAGATACGGAAATTCAACCATACATTTGATAAAGTTTTGCACGAACAACTGCGTGATACTGACTTTTTCGGGGGTGAGGCGCGACTTTTGATGCTTCTTTCTGAACAAGAAAATGTTTCCCAAAAAGAGCTTGCAAAAAAAATGGGAACAAGCCCTGCTTCTGTTGGTGTTTCTATTAAGAAAATTGAGGAAAAAGGCTTTGTTCTAAGAGAGAATGACGAGAATGATTCCAGAGCAAATAAAATAACGCTTACCCAAAAAGGTGATGATGGTGTAGAAAATCTACATAAAATCTTTCAAGCACTGGATAAAGCAACATTTGTAAATTTTAGTGAAGATGAGATGGAGACACTCGAAAAACTAATGGACAAACTACAGAACAATTTAAATCGTATGTTGGAGGAAAGTAGATGAAAAGATATTTCAAGTTTATAAAACCACATATAATATTTTTTATTTTGTCACCACTTCTTATGATTTTAGAAGTGTATGCAGAAGTGAATATTCCGGTCTTGGCAGGTAAAATTATAGATGGATTTGTTGGTGGAGAAGATATGTCTATTATCACAGCCTATGGAGTTCAAATGATGGGCTATGTGATTTTCGGGCTATTTGCTGGAATTTCTTGCGCATATTGTGCAACGAGAGCTTCTGTTTATTTTGGTTGTGATTTAAGAGATGCTTTATTCCAAAAAATACAGAGTTTCTCTTTTGCAAATATAGATAAATTCAGCACAGCCTCGATTGTGACAAGGTCAACAAACGACATTGTTCAAATACAAAACCTTGTAGAAACAGCACTTAGAATGTTTGTTAGAGCACCTGCGCTTTTGGTGGGTACTTTGATTATGGTGTTCACAGTAAACAGTTCGCTTGCTAGAATATTTTTAATAGTTATCCCTCTTTTGGTAATTGCTATTACAATTCTCGTTTCATTGAGTTATAAAAGATTTGCTCATTTGCAAAAACGAATTGACAAAATAAATTCTGTAGTAAGAGAAAATCTTACAAATATTCGTGTAATAAAATCTCTTTCAAGAGAAGAAAACGAAACTGATAAATTCTCGCAAGCTAATAATGATTTAAAAGAAAGCGGGCTTAGAGTTTTTCGTATTACAATGCTACAAATGCCTATTATGACACTTGCTGTTAATGTTGCTACAATCGCAATACTTTACCTCGGTGGCATAGGTGTGATGGCAGGCAGTGTGCAAATAGGTGATATTTCGGTCTTTGTTACATATACAACACAGATTTTATCCTCCCTTATGATGCTAGCAATGGTACTTATTTCTGCTTCCCGTGCTTTTGCTTGTGTAAAACGTGTAGATGAAATTTTTGATACAAAAGTTGATATTATAGATAATGAAACTTCAAAAAAAGTTGTGACAAGCGGAGATATCGAGTTCAGAAATGTGAATTTCAGATACTACAAAGACAGTAGCGAAAATGTACTCTCAAGCATTAGTTTTAAAATCAACTCTGGTGAAACTGTCGGAATAATCGGCTCTACTGGCTGTGGAAAAACCAGCCTAGTATCTTTAATACCAAGACTGTATGATGCTATAGACGGCGAAATACTAATTGACGGAGTAAGTGTTCGGGACTATTCTCTTAAAAATCTACGTGATGGTGTCGGAATGGTTTTGCAAAACAACACACTTTTTTCAGGAACTATAAAAGACAATCTGCGTTTTGGCAACAAAGATGCTACTGATAATCAAATAAGAGAAGTTGCAGCCTCTGCTGCGGCAAGTGACTTTATAGAGAGCTTCCCACAAAAATACGACACTGTTTTGGGGCAAGGTGGCGTTAACCTGTCAGGTGGTCAAAAACAACGACTTTGTATTGCAAGAGCACTGCTGAAAAATCCTAAAATCCTTATTTTAGATGACTCCACAAGTGCTGTAGACACAGCTACAGAAACAAAAATCCGTGATTATCTTATGAATGAGCTGGACAAAACTACAAAGCTTATCATTGCACAGAGAATAACCTCGGTTGTAAATGCTGATAAAATTGTAGTTATGAATGATGGGCAAATAGATGCAATTGGCACACATGATGAGCTCTTGCTTAACTGCATTACTTACAAAGAAATATATGACTCACAACGTGACAAAGAAGCTATTGCGTAAATTGAAAGGAGCTATAAAATGGACGACCACAAAAGACCTCCCCACGGCAGACCACCTCACGGTAAACCACCACATGGAATGCCACATAATAAAGAAAATTCTCCAAATAACAGTGTTAATACAAGTAATTTGGGTATGAAAGGCCCAGGCCCTGGAAAAATGATGGATATGCCGTCTGCAAAGCCAAAAAATACATCAAGGACTATAAAAAGGCTTTTGAGCTATCTAAATAAAGATAAAAAAACTATCCTTTTTGTTTTTTTCTGTGTGCTAGTTAATACTATTTTAAACTTAGTAGCCTCATATATGTTAAGACCAATTGTAAACGATTTGACTGACGGACAAGGAGTTAATGTGTTAGTTCAAAATGTCGCTATTATGGGCATATCATATGCTGTTGCACTTATTGCGAACTTTTTCCAAATACGCTTGATGATTGGTATTTCTCAAAGGGCACTTGAAAGACTGCGTAATGAATTGTTTGAGAAAATGCAAAAATTGCCACTGCGATATTTTGACACAAACAGCAACGGTGACACCATGAGTAGGTTTACAAATGATGTTGACTCCGTGGGTGAAATGATGTCTAACACAGCGATTACATTGTTTTCTGCATCAATTTCGCTGGTTGGAACACTTTTTGTTATGATTGCTACAAACATTTATCTTACATTAGTTTCGATAATAATAATGCCACTATTTTATTTTATCGGTAAGCTTATTACGACAAAAAGCAGAAAGTTTTTCAAAGCAAGACAAGAAACTCTTGGTGCGCTTAACGGCTTTATAGAAGAAACTATAGCAGGGCAAAAGGTTGTAAAAGTTTTTAACCACGAAGATGAAGCACTGAAAGATTTTAAAGAGCACAATAAACAATACCGTGAAAAGGTTGTAAAAGCCCAGTTTTTGGGTGGTATGATGGGCCCTGTTATGGGTGGTATGGGACATTTAAGCTATGTTATCACTGCATTTATAGGTGGATTTTTGTGCTTTCTTGGCTTTTCAGATTTGGGTGCGTATGCTGTATTTTTAAATTACTCAAGAACATTCAACAGGCCAATAAACGAAATTTCTATGCAGATGAACGTGATTTATTCCGCACTTGCAGGCGCAGAAAGAGTGTTTGACCTAATGGACGAAGTGCCTGAGCCAAAGGATAGTGAGAGCGCTGTTTCTCCTAGCGATTTAAGGGGATTTGTAAAACTAACCGATGTGTCTTTTGGCTATAACAAGGAAACTCTGGTGCTAAAAAACATCTCTCTTTATGCAAAACCTGGTCAAAAAATCGCTTTTGTTGGCTCGACTGGCGCTGGAAAAACCACTATCACAAATTTGCTAAACCGTTTCTATGATATCGAGAAAGGCTCAATTACTATTGATGATATAGACTTAAAAGATTTCAACAAATCATTCCTCAGAAAAAATATTGCAATGGTTTTACAGGATACGCATTTGTTCGAAGGCACTGTTATGGATAATATCAGGTATGGTAGGCTGGACGCTACAGATGAAGATGTGAAAACTGCTGCAAAAGCTGCAAATGCACATTCTTTCATCAAGAAGCTAGAAAAAGGATATGACACAATGATAGAGAGTGATGGCGCAAACCTAAGCCAAGGACAAAGGCAACTTCTAAATATTGCAAGGGCAGCTATCTCAAAAGCGCCTATTTTGGTGCTAGATGAAGCAACAAGCTCGGTGGACACAAGGACAGAAAAGCATATTGAAGAAGCTCTTGACAGGCTTATGGAAACAAGAACAACCTTTGTTATTGCGCACAGGCTATCAACAGTGCGTAACTCAAACGCTATAATGGTATTGGAAAATGGTGAAATTATCGAAAGAGGAGACCATGAAGAATTACTGAATAGTAAAGGTAGATATTTCGAGCTTTATGAGGGTATTGCAAAGCTTGCATAGTCGCTAAATACTATACTAGCATTATAAAAAATTTGTTTTAATTGAAATTGCTTGTAATATTTAAAGTAAATTTAAGGTTAAGTTTATATAATGATATTGTAAAGAAAGGAGAGGATTTTATGACACAAACAAATTTTAAACGCTATGAGCTGAAATATATACTTACAAAGGCACAGTACGAAACCCTTTTAATGACAATGCCATCAGAAATGCAACTAGATGAATATGGCAGGCACAAGATAAGCAACATATATTTCGATACTGAGGATTTTAGAATTATTAGGCACTCACTAGAAAAGCCCAAGTACAAAGAAAAACTTAGGGTGCGATGCTATGGCGAGCCAAGTGATAACAGCACAGTATTTATCGAGCTTAAAAAGAAGTTTAATGGGGTTGTTTACAAAAGACGTGTTTATGATAAACAACAAAATGTATTTTCTTATCTATTCGATGACGCTGAAACAGTAGAAAACTCACAAATATTAGGCGAGATAGACTATTTCAAGCGTAGTTACAATGAAATAAAACCTCGAGTTTACTTGTCTTATGAAAGAGATGCATATTATTCTAAACTTGACGATACTTTCAGGCTTACATTTGATTTTAATATTAAAACTCGCGACTTTGATGTTAGCTTGTACGAAAGTGCTCATGATAAACAAATATTATCCGACGATAATGTTCTGCTAGAAGTAAAGA
Organism: uncultured Oscillospiraceae bacterium; assembly: GCA_964369345.1. GTDB lineage: Bacteria > Bacillota > Clostridia > Oscillospirales > Ruminococcaceae > Angelakisella. The sequence continues at coordinate 10,569 of CAYJFF010000009.1, read as the reverse complement.
CTGTTATGGGATTGCCAGCTTGGTTTTTGCAGTTTCTCAGTGAAAATCAAATTTATAAAACTTCTTTTTCTAAATATGGAACAGCATATCAGACTTATTTTTTACCACAATTTATTGACAGCTTAAGGAGAGTGGACAATGCTTAATGAAATATTTGCAGGGATTTTTGATACAACAACCAGTATGAGTATCACGGTAGGAGATTTTTTTATTTGCATAATAACATCTATTATTTTAGGAATATTTATGGCAAAGATTTATGCATTCAAAGAAAAAAGCTCAAAAGGATTTGTGGTAACGCTTGCACTCCTACCTATCGCCGTAACCATGGTCATCATCATGGTAAATGGAAATATAGGTGCTGGTGTTGCTGTTGCTGGTGCATTTAGTCTTGTACGTTTCCGCTCTGTGCCTGGTACTGCAAAAGAAATTATTGCCATTTTCACAGCAATGTGTACGGGGCTTACCATAGGCATGGGATACATCGCATTTGCAGTGCTGTTTTCTGTTATAGCCTGCATTTTCGCACTGGTTTTAAACCTCTCAAATTTTGGTGAAGAGAAAGAAAACGGAAGCCGTACTCTGCAAATCACAATTCCAGAGAACTTAAACTACACCAATGTTTTTGATGATGTATTTGAAAAATTTACAAAAAAATCAAAGCTCATAACAGCAAAAACAACCAATATGGGTAGCCTTTTTAAGCTTAGTTATGAAATTGAACTAAAAGACGTAAAACAGGAAAAAGAGTTTATAGATGAAATCAGAATAAGAAATGGAAACCTTGAAATTATTATCGGCAAGCAGGAGTTGTTTATAAATGGCTTATAGAGAAGGAGTTTGGCAATGAAAAAACATATTTTGATACTCGCAATTATCTCAATGCTCACATTAGCAGGTTGTAGTACATCGGCTGGTGCAAGTGAAAGCACATCAGTGAACACAAGTGAAAGCAGTTCACCCAGCCAGGTGCAAACAAATAACGAGAGTTCCTCTCTTGCTACAAATGATACAGACACAACTGTTTTTTCTTCCGATAGCGATGAATTTTTGATTACACAGAGTGGCACTTACGATTTTACTGGCGATTACTTAACTAGCACTATCACTGTAAATGTCAACAAAGATATTGACGAGGGTGTAGTTTACCTAGTACTCAACAACGTAAATATCAGCAGTGAAAACTCTACGCCTATTAATATTATTGAGGCAAAAGATGTTGTTATTATGCTTGAGGGTGAGAACACTATTTCTCAAGGAAATATTATAACAACGGATGAAGATTTCCCATCAGCAGCCATATACTCAAAAGCTGATACGCTAATCACAGGTGACGGAAGTTTGACTATTACTACTTTGTACAACGACGGTATAAACAGCCGTGATGACTTGATTATCGAAGATACTACAATTACGGTAAATGCAGTTGGTGACGGTATTCTAGGTAAAGACGTGCTTGAAATTTCTGACAGTGATATAACTGTTATCGCAGGAAAAGACGGGCTTAAATCGTCCAATGATGAAGATGCTGATAGAGGCAATGTTATTATCACCAGTGGTAACTTTGATATTACAGCACAAAATGATGGAATATCAGCAGAACAAACTTTACAAATTGATGATGGTAATTTTAATATTATAGCTGGTGGTGGCTTTGTTGAAGTCTTAAACGAAATCACACGTGGTGAGGGTGCTGGAAATAACATCTCGGTTACTAGCCAACTAGATGAGAGCATGAAAGGGCTTAAAGGCCTAAACATAATACTAAATGGTGGTGAATTCACCATATCTTCTTACGAGGACACAGTTCACTCTGACGGAAACCTAACTGTAAATGGTGGAGTTTATAATCTTCTTTCAGGCGATGATGCTCTTCACGCTGATATCGATTTAGTGATAAACGATATAGATTTGGTTGTAGAAAATGCGTATGAGGGCATAGAGGGTTCGACAGTAACAATAAACGGTGGTGATATCGTAATAAACGTTCTCGATGACGCTATCAACGCAGGTAGTGAAAGTGGCTATATAAAAATTACTGGTGGAACAATCTCGCTTACAGCAAGGGGCGATGGCATTGACTCAAACGGCGATTTAATCATAGAGGGTGGAGATATTGTAATAGAAGTTAATGCAATTTACTCAGGTGGTGACAGTGAGCTTGATGTGAGTGGTGAATATACTATTACTGGTGGAACTGTAGTTGACGAGAAGGGAAATAGTCTAGAGCCTACATCTATGGGTGGCACAAGTGGTAGATTTACTCCACAAAGGCCAGGTGGCAGATAAAATCATTGCAAGCTAGGTTTTATCTGCATGACTTGCTAGATATTTTCATTTACATTTTACTATGAAACTACAAATATGCTAAAAACTAAATTGGCTATCGCTTATGATTTATACCATTTGCGATAGCCAATTACTATTTCCCGCTATATAAGCTGAAAGTATCTTAAAGATATTCTCGCTTCAACTAAGTGTATGTGAACAATTTACACTATTATTCTTTACACATTTTTTACATTTTATTACAACTTTTACTATTCTAACAAAAGTTGTTGCAATAATCATCACACAATGATATAATTAGCAAAATTACTATGAAAAGATTAGAAAGGGATTTTCTATGATAAAATTGCTAAAAAATACAAACATCTTTTCTCCAAACTATATTGGAAAAAAAGATGTTTTAATTATGTGTGATAAAATATCTAAAATATCCGATGATCTATCTTCTTATACCCAGCTACCGGACATACAGGTGTATGATTTTCATGGGCTAAATTTAGCACCGGGCTTTATTGATAGTCATGTTCATATTGCTGGTGGCGGTGGTGAACAGGGCTTTTCTTCCCGTACACCAGATATTAAGCTGACTGATTTGACCCTAGCCGGTGTCACTACTGTGCTTGGCCTGCTGGGCACTGATGGCGATACTAGGAGTGTGGAAAATCTATATGCCAAAGCAAAGGCATTGGAGGAGGAAGGTATTACAACCTTTATTTTAACAGGTTCCTATGCCTACCCCTCGGTTACGTTAACTGGAGATGTAAAGAGAGATATCATGTTTATAGATAAGGTTATTGGTGCTAAAATCGCAATATCTGACCACCGTAGCTCCCATGTAACTGAAAACGAGCTCACTAGGTTAATCTCTGAGTCAAGGCTGGGTGGAATGCTCGCAAACAAAGCTGGGCTTACAGTTTTTCACCTAGGCGATGACAAGCAGGGGCTTTCTATCTTAAACGAGATAGTCAGCAAAAACCCCATTAAGTATAGTAGTCTACTTCCTACCCATATAGGACGGAACGAAAATCTATTTAATCAAGCACTAAAATTTATGAAAAATGGTGGATTTGTTGATTTTACAGTGGACTTGCTAGACGAGGATATTACCGCAAGACAAATTGCAACTGCCTTAAAGGCGGGAGATTTCTCCGATAACATCTCTATCAGCACAGACTCTTGTGGCAGTATTCCAGATTTTGATGAAATGGGAAATTGTATTGGCCTTACCTACGTACTGCCTAATATTATCAGCAATGAGCTAAACTTGCTACACCAAAAACATGGTATACCAATAGAAGATGTCATTAAATTTATAACACTAAACCCAGCCAAAAGGCTGAAAATCGACCATTACAAAGGCAAAATCGCCGAAGGTTATGACGCCGATATTGTCTTGTTTGATGATGATTTTAATATTCACCATGTATTTGCAAAAGGGCAATGTATGGTTTTAGATAAAGAAGTAATCAAAAGAAATGTTTTTTAATAAAAGGAGATATAAAATGAACAAAAGAATTTTAGCAAGCATATTAACCATTGGCGCACTATCATCAGCACTCGTGGGATGTTCCCAAGACACTGCCTCAACTACTGAGTATCTAGGTACTTATAGTACAGAGGTCACCTCTTTGATACCATACTACCTACCCGATGTTTCTGGAAAAACTGTCATAGCAAATACTATAGACGGTCTTATCGAAACTGACCAATATGGTAAATATGTACCAGCATTGGCAGAGAGCTGGACTCATAACGAAGATTACACAGTCTGGACATTTACTCTGAGACAGGGTGCTAACTGGTACGACAACGAAAGCAACGTAGTGCGTGAAGTAACTGCACAGGATTTTGTTGACGGTATGCGCTTTATAGCTGACCATGCCAACACAAGAAGTGATATCTCTATTATCAGGAACGAGATAGTGGGACTTGCTGATTACTACTGGAATTTGGTAGATTTTGACGACCCAGAAGTATCGGAAAAACCAGCGGACACACGTGAAGAAATTCTAGCTTCTTTTGATGAAACAGTTGGTGTTAAAGCTGTCGACACATATACAGTTGAGTATACATTAACTCAGCCTACACCTTATTTTGAGTCTTTCCTACTAACAGAATTATTCCTACCAAATAACAAAGAGTTCTCTGACGGACTTGGAGAGAAATTTGGTACAACTCCAGAAAATCTACTGTATTGTGGTGCGTATTACCTAGACACATGGCAGAGAAACAAAGAGTTTGTTCTAGTTAAAAACGAGGAATATTATGATGCAGAAGAAATTACTGTTGACACTATTGTTTTGCAAAGTGTCGGAGATGCTTCTACTGTAGAGATGTTTAAACGTGGCGAGCTTACAGGTACTAATATAGACGGCTCACAGGTTGCTCACTATATGGAAGACCCAGAGTGGGGCCAGTATGTTAACCTAGCAGATAAGAGTAGCGTAAACTATTGGTTTAGTATAAACTTTGTAAGCCCAAATACAGAGTTTGATGTTTTTGCAGATAACCTTGACTTTAGAAAAGCAGTGTACCATGCCATAGACAGAGAAACACTAGCAGAGCTTTTCAACCCATATGGCGCAGAAGAAATGCTTATTAACACAGTTACACCTAACGAAGTTTGTCTTGATGAAAATGGTCTTGATTACACAGAGTACGAGCCACTAAAATCTATCAAGGAGCTTGGCTCTAGAACATATGACCCAGAGCTTGCAATGGAGTACTTTAGCAAGGCTATAGATGCACTAACTGACGGTAATGGTAATATCAATGGTGCAACTGCTGGTGATGTTGATTTTGGTAGACAAAACCCACTTACAACAGACGCTAAACTACCACTTCAGATAGTATATGTTCATGAAACTGAGAGCGATGATGTTGCAATGGCTCAGCTAGTAAAACTTAACCTAGAAGAAGTATTTGGCAAAGAGAATATCGAAGTTGTACTGTCACCAATAACAGGTGAAAAATACAATGATGTTATTGCACCAGGATACTATGACTTATCATACGATAGCTTCTCATTCAAATTTGCAGACCCTATCTCCCAGCTAGAAAGACTTGTAACTGATGGCGCTGTAAATGACGGTAAATATAGCGATGCAACATTTGATGGATTGGTAGAAGAAGCTTCTAGCTTGCTAATCCCATCTGAAAGATATGCAAAATTTGCAGAAGCAGAGGCTTATCTAATAGAAAATGTATATGTAATTCCTTGGGAGTCTGGTGGCGGTGTATATGAAATGAGTAGAGAAGTACCTTTTACAACACCTCGTGGTGGCTTTGGTATTGTTCGTTTCAAATATAAGGGAATGGAGCTACAAGCAGAGCCAGTAACAACTGCACAGTACGAAGAAGCTTACAATACATTGATGGCAGAGCTTAATAAATAACTTAGATTTAGGAGTTTATACATATGACTAAATACATTTTAAAGAGGGTTTTTCAATCAATTCTTTCTGTATTTATTATTGTTTTTGTAGTATTCATGCTACTGAGATTAATGCCTACAGAGGGGTATTTTGTAAGGGATGACTATATTAATATGTCAGAAGCCGAGCGTGAAATGTACTTAGTCGAGATAGGCGCTGTAGGAAACCCTTTTGTGCTTTTTGGTGATTTTTTGCTTGACCTTGCCAGTGGCGATTTGGGTCAGTCCAATATTTTACAGCCACACGTAGAAATCACTGATATTTTGGCAGATAAAATCCCATATTCACTATACCTAGGCATGGTTAGTATGGTAATCTCTCTAGTACTGGGGCTTGGTCTTGGTATGTCCATGGCAAGGTATAAAGATAAGTTAATTGACTGGGTGGGAACTGGCTATATAGTAATTGTAAGGGCTGTTCCCAGCCTAATATACCTATACCTTTTGCAGATATTTATTACAGGCTTATTCTCTATCCCAATGATGTTTAATGAGAGAAATATGGTTACCTTTATCATGCCTGTTATCTCCCTTTCTCTATCCAGTATTGCGTGGTATGCTATCTGGCTACGTCGCTTTATGGTGGATGAAAAAAACAAAGACTATGTAAAATTTGCAGTTGCCAAGGGTGTTTCTGAGGGTGATATTACTACCAAGCATATATTTAGGAACGCTCTAGTGCCACTTGTGCAGTTTTTCCCCGTACAGATGCTCCTAACTATCTCTGGCTCACTTGTTATAGAGAGCCTCTATGGTATCCCCGGTATGGGTGGCCTTTTGGTCGATGCTATTAAAGAGATGGATAATAGCCTAGTCCAAATTTTGGTTATACTCTTTTCTGTCTTAGGCGTATTTGGTGTGCTACTTGGAGATATTCTAATGGCAATTGTAGACCCAAGAATAAAACTACACAAAGCAGAGAAAGGAGGTAACTAATATGAATTTAAAAATAAATCTATCTCGTGAAATGTTCGACAGAGCACAGTTTAACGAGAAAGAAGCAGAAAACATTGGATATTCCAACTATTCATATTGGAAATCAACTTTTAGAACTTTTTTAAAGAGTAAAACCTCCCGATTTTTGCTGTTAATAATGATTGTATTTGTAGCATTTAGCTTCTTGTACCCTTTTGTGGTGGAGCTTCTACCAAATTACGAAAATTCCTACCTAAACCCTAATTATGCTGCAACTGATTCTGCTACGTGGAATTTACCACCATCTTCTGAGCATCTTTTTGGCACAGATAGCATCGGTAGAGATATGTGGTCTAGAACATGGTATGGCACAAGAACTTCCTTACTACTTGGCCTTGTAATTGCTATCATTGATGTGACTTTGGGAACAATAGCAGGTGCTTTATGGGGCTATGTAAGAAAACTAGACAGGTTTATGACAGAGCTTTATAATATAGCGACAAACATCCCACAAACAGTATATTTAGTGTTGTTTACATATATTATGCGCCCTAGCTTTTGGACAATTGTCTTTGCCATGTGTATAACAGGGTGGCTATCAATAGCTAGGTTTATACGAAACAAAGTTGTGTCTATAAGAGAGAGTGAGTACAATATCGCATCGCAGTGTTTGGGCACACCACTTTCTAGGATTATAACAAAAAATATTATCCCCCACCTAGTAAGCATTATTATCATGCAAATAGCGCTTACAATCCCATATTCCATCGGCTCTGAGGTTTTTCTAAGCTACATTAATCTGGGGTTACCACTGGATATCGTGTCACTGGGAAACCTTGTAAGTGTTGGTAAGAATAATTTTGAGGTATACCCTTTCCAGCTTATCTTCCCCACAGTAATACTATCATTTATTACTGTATCGTTTTATATTGTAGGCAATAGATTTGCAGATGCCTCTGACCCACGAAACCACAGATAGAAAGGAGCTACGCTATGGCTAAAAAATTAATAGAAGTAGAAGATTTAGTTATAAAATTCAACTTGCGTGGCCAAGTATTCCCAGCAATACGCAGTGCATCTATAGATTTATATGAAAATGAAACACTCGCCATTGTAGGAGAAAGTGGTTCCGGTAAATCTGTTTTGACTAAGTCATTAATAGGCATGGTAGATTCTAACGGATTTATCGACAGTGGTACTATAGTCTATAATGGGCAGGATTTAAGAGCTTACAAAACTGCTAAAGACTGGCAAAAAATCCGTGGCAAAGAGATTGCTATGGTATTTCAAGACCCTATGACAGCCCTAAACCCTCTAAAAAAAGTAGGCAAGCAAATCGAAGAGATGATTTTGCTACATACCGACCTACCAAAGGAAAATGCCAAGGGCGAAGCTATCTCTCTAATGGAAAAAGTAGGTATCACAGACGCCGACAAGCGATATCACCAATACCCCCACGAATTTTCTGGTGGTATGCGCCAGAGAATTGTTATTGCAACAGCAATTGCAGCTCGCCCAAAGGTGTTAATATGTGATGAGCCTACCACTGCTTTAGATGTAACGCTTCAGGCACAGATACTAAAGCTTATGAAAAATATACAAAAGGAGTTTGGGCTTTCCATTATCTTTATAACCCACGACTTGGGTGTTGTGGCGTCTGTGGCTGATAGAGTTGCTGTAATATATTCTGGTGAAATAATTGAAAAAGGCACCTGTGATGAAATATTCCACACTCCTGTACACCCATATACAAAGGCTCTACTAAGCTCACTACCACAAGTAGGGGAAAAAGGTAAAGAGCTACCTGCTATAAAAGGCACACCGCCCAATCTCTTCAAAGATATTGTTGGCGACGCATTTGCACCTAGAAATGTAGACGCAATGAAAATAGACCTAGAACACGAGCCTCCAATGGTTAAAATCACCGAGACCCACTACGCAAAAACTTGGTTAATGCATGAATATGCTGTTGAGAAATACGGTGACCCCTCCAAGGTTACGCGTGAGTTTATACAGTCAGAGCTAGCCGAAGATGATAGCTATACTGCTAGTTCACAAGATGTGCTTGTGAGCTTGAAAGATGTATCTATAAGCTATGGTAGTGGCAAAAAGCTATTTAAGGCTGTAAAAAATGTGTCATTTGATATTTATAAGGGTGAAACACTGAGCCTTGTAGGTGAGAGTGGCTCCGGTAAAACAACAGTGGGTAGAGCGATTATGAAAATAATCCCTACAAGCTCTGGCGAGATATTGTTCAAGGACAAGCAGGTAAATCGCAAGATGAAACCAGATGAGCTCAAAGAATATCGTCAAGATGTGCAAATGATATTCCAAGACCCTATGGCTAGCTTAAATGAGCGTGCAAAGGTAGACTATATCATCTCTGAGGGGCTGTACAATTTCAAGCTTTTTGCAAACGAAGCAGAGCGCAAGGAAAAAGTAGCTAAGGTTATGAATAAAGTGGGGCTATTGCCAGATTTTGCGAGCAGGTTCCCACATGAGTTTTCTGGTGGCCAGCGCCAAAGAATAGGTATTGCTAGGGCGCTTGTTATGGAGCCTAGCTTTGTCATTGCAGATGAGCCAATTTCAGCCCTAGACGTATCTATTAGGGCACAGGTTATCAATCTACTGAACGACCTAAAAAAAGAGAATGATTTAACCTACTTATTTATCGCCCATGATTTATCGGTGGTAAGGTTTATATCTGATAGAATTGCTGTAATCTATAAAGGTGAAATAGTGGAGCTTGCACCTAGCGAGGAATTGTTCCTAAACCCACTACACCCATATACAAGAGCACTGTTATCAGCAATACCCATACCAGAGCCAGATATAGAGAAGAAAAAAGTGATAGTAAAGTACCAAGAAAAAGAGAGTACTGGACCTCAGGAATTTAGAGAAATCAAAAAAGGCCATTTTATTTTATCTACTAAAGATGAATTTAGCGAATATTTAACCCAAGTAAAGGGATGATAAATTTAATCAAACTTGTACAGTTATGTAGTTTATTAGGCAAAACTAATATTGTGCACAGTGGAATGGAATATTAGTATGAACAAGGGAAATTTAGTAATTGTTGGTGGTGGCATCAATAAATCTTGGGATATTATTCTGGGTGAATTTGTAAAACTTGCAGGACCAAACCCTAGCATCTGTATTGTTGCGACAGCTAGCCAAGTCCCTATGGACAGTTATAACTCAATAAAAAGCCAGTTTATAGCTCTAGGCGTAGCTGCAGAGAACATCTGCTTAATGCCAGTTTCTTTTGTATTAAAGGAAGATACTTGGGCAGACTTTGCATCTAGTGAATTCTTAAAATATCTAGACGGTGCAAGTGGTGTCTGGTTCACTGGTGGCGATCAAATGCATCTGCTAAAGGCATTTATAAATAGCAATGGAACTCCTAGCCCCTGTCTAGAAAAAATCCATGAGATTTATGCTAGTGGTGGAGTAATTGGTGGTACAAGTGCAGGAGCTGCTATAATGAGTACTCCAATGATTACTCGTGGTGGTGATAAAGGTGCACTGCTATCCCCCATCTGTACCAATTGTGAGAGTTATGATGATAACTACCAAGAATGTGACGAAGCAGAGCCTATTCTAATTACTCAAGGGTTGGGTTTTATAGTCGACGCTATAGTTGACCAGCATTTTAATACCAGACCACGCCTACAACGCCTAATTTCCGCTATGGAGTTCACCAGTACGGCTAAGGGTTATGGAATTAGTGAAGATACAGCTCTGGTTATTTCGAGCAGCAGTATCAACGTAATTGGCAGTGCTTATGTTACTGTTATCCACATAGATGGTAAAAACAAATATAGTATCGAAAAAATATACGGAAATTCCCACAGCTAATAAAAATACATGTGCTAAATCCAGTATTTACTGCATCTCATCACATTCCCATGACAATTTTACTTATAGCTAAA
>CAYJFF010000008.1:44677-47474 GCA_964369345.1 uncultured Oscillospiraceae bacterium | reverse complement strand
TGATATAGCTATTGATGCAGCAGACATTGCTATTATGGGTGATGACATTTCCAAAATATCCTATATAAAGAAACTATCAAATGCCACCATTTTTTCTATTAAGTTTAATATATCCATGTCTATGATTATAAATTTTTTAGCGATTATATTATCAGTTATGGGGCTGCTGACACCTGCCACAGGTGCACTTGTCCATAATGCTGGCTCGGTACTTGTAGTACTAAATGCAGCCAGGCTATATGATAAAAAAATACAATAAACAAACCGCCAGAAACGTTGTACAAGTCAGCGTCTTTGGCGGTTTTTTGTTATGCTATTATATTATTATTTTAGTGATGCACAAAGCTCTGTAGGTGCTATGCTACCACAAGCTATTGTAGCTGTATCACCAATAAAGTTTGGCTTGCCCTGTGCCTCTGCAATAGTTTGCTTGTAGTATGCAAAAGCAGATGAATTATGATACTCGCTATATGGATAACTTTCCAGTGGGATATCATAGTCCAGTGTAATAAAACCTAGGTTTTCAAGGTTTGTCAGCTTGCTACCCACAGTTTTAATTTCCTCGATTGTATCATTTTCATCAATAATAAAAACAGGTGTAAGAGAGATAATCTCAAAAGAGCTCTCCTGAGTGCTTTTAAGTACAAACTGCGCTACAGGCAAAAATTTGTACTCTAGCAGATGTTTTAGGAAATGGATTTCTGTGTGACTAAGCATATCTAGTGGATTAACGTTGTTGTGCTTATGCTTACCACAACACTTGTGTCCGTGTCCAGAATGCCCGTGTCCAGAGTGTCCACAACCACATCCGTGTGAATGATTGTTATTTGTCATAATGTTCTCAACTTTCCTTATAATAAATAGAACTTGGCTTGTAAAACTATATGTGTTGTTAGATTGCGCTAACCATCGCCATACATTATCTCATAAAAACAACTGTTTGTCAAATGAAGATTAATAAGCAACCTACTATGTTTAATACTAGATACATCTTAGTAGCAGAGAATGGTAGTGCACCCAATTTATTCTCTTTGTGTTAGGAGCAAATTGAGTACACGAAACAGGGTAAATACTATATTACAAACAGCACAGTTTTTTGTTGTTAGTAGTCACTGTAAATTACAGCTTCTGTCTCATACACATTGTTGTATATATCTGTAAGCTTAAAATAAACCAGTGTATCAGAGTCGCCGATATAGTCATAGCTAACTACTATATCAGAGTTTTCGACTACATATGTATCACCAAACAAATAGAAATCATCGTAGTACCAGTCATATGTATAATAGTCGATTACCCAGTTGATAGTGTCGCCAACTTCTATAGGGATTAGTCCTTTGCCGATAGGTGTGCCGACTTCGCTATACTTACGGTAGCCAGCCACATAGCCAGTAGGGGTCTGGTCGTCCCAATGAACTATTATCTCTACGTATTCATCGTTTAGGTATGCAGGTACCATACCATATGTAAACCAGTTATCATCACTGTTATAGACCTCTTCTTCTGCATAGAAAGGTACTGTGTGGCCGTCCAGTGTCACCCATGTGTAGTCAAATTCTACTATCAAGTCACCATCTTCGTCAAACTCATACACATTATCACTACCAAGGTCTATATAGCCCTCACCATCATCTATAAGTACTTGTAGCTCTATCTTGTTTATTTCTTCCCATTCTTCGTCGGTTAGGCTAAGTACATAGATACCGTCTTTGTCGTGTATTACAAGTTCACCAAGGAACTGACCCTCAGAGCTTTCTTCATAAAGCAGAGCAGTGTCGGCATCATACCACGACTGAGATGAATAGTCCTCCAAAAAGTCGGTGCCTGTGCTTGCGTGGTACTGTGCCTGTCCGCCTGACATGGCGCTTATAAACACATCAAAAAACTCAGTATACTCTGGTGTGTAGCCTACATCATGCATTATAGTTTGTATATCTGTGTAGTACGACAGATACTCATGTGGGAAATACATTGCAAGTCCATACGCATCATCGACGTCGGAACTGTTTTTGTAATATTTTACTGCGTTACTCACAGCAGCAACTACCAGCTCGCCACCTTCTACATTTGCTCTGTTTACATAGTCTACCATATCTATCTGGTCGCAGTCGCCATCACCAAAGTCCTTTGCATCGCTCCTAGCTACCGAGATTTTTCTATACTCATTATTCATTATGTCATCAGTGGAGTTTGCAAAATAGTCAGTTAACACTGTGTATAGGTACGGCATTTGCCTAAGTTCTACTATGGATAGCGTAGCATTAGGGTTGTACGCCTCATCTTCACAAGCCTCTACAAAGTCATCTATAATTTGTACAGCGATATCTACTGTGGAGCTAGATGGATTTGCGCTAAGGTATGATAGCCAGTTTGTATAGTGCCAGCCAGAGCCAGGCTCTAGCTCCTGTGATGCTATTAGATAGTCTGCATATGGCTCAAGCATCAGTGCAGTTTCTGCTGTAGCCATAAGACAAGCATCAAAACCGACAAAGTCAAACTTTACATTGCTAGCATAAAAAGCATCGCCCAATGTAGCCAAAGTAAGTGTATCATTTGGGTAGTTTTCATCATAACCAAAACCACTTAGCGTACCACCACCGTGGTTCCATAGAACAATGCTATAGCGGTCGGCAGGGTAGGCGTAAGCCATGTCATTGATGAATGTAGAAAGTGTATCAGGAGAAGCCATGTTGAGCTGTCCGAGGTCGTCATTTATAGAAATAAGCTCCCCATCTTTTACCTGCCAGTATTGACAAGTATCACTGCTAATATCATCAAGATACCATTCGTTAGCACC
>CAYJFF010000008.1:42737-44577 GCA_964369345.1 uncultured Oscillospiraceae bacterium | reverse complement strand
GCCAGTATTGACAAGTATCACTGCTAATATCATCAAGATACCATTCGTTAGCACCACCGGTCATTATAACTACGTTTACATTATCGCCAAAGTCAGATGCCATCATTTCTTCGATATCACTACTAGCAAAACCACCGTCAGTTTCGAGGTCGGAGCCTATTAGATACACCATTATAGTACTAATATCAGTTCCATCACCCTTAATAACTGTATGGAAATCTCTCAGTTCATCTAGCTGTAGTGCCTCACCATAAACGCCACTGTTATTATAGTTGCTATCGCTGCTAATATCACCATCATATTCTGGTAAAAACAACAAAAACAGCACAGCCAACACTACTAATATAATCGCCACAATAAAGAATACCAAACAGCCGGACTTGCCCTTTTTCTTTGGTGGCTCACCGCTATATTGAGGATAGTTGTTCGGTGGCATTTGCTGGTTTGGGTTATACTGTGGTGGGGGAGTGGGCGCACCGTATGTTGTGTTAGGTGGTGGGGGAGTAGGAGCACCATATGCTGTATTAGGTGGTGGGGGGGTGTTCATTGCATGGTTGTTTTGTGGTACAGGTTTACCACAATTACTACAGAAACTCACATTCTCGGGAAGACGCATGCCGCAATTGGTACAAAACATATTTTTTCCTTTCGTTATCAACTATTTATTTTCTTGTTTTAAACCTATTTTACAATAAATACTATACCATATTTTTGCACAATTTTCAATCTATTTTTTTAGTAATATAGCTTATTCTATAAGCTCGAATTCATTTTTCTTATATCTAATCACGCCATCTTTTTGCATCTTGGATAGCTCGCTAGATAGTGCACTTCTATCAGCACACAGAAAATTTGCCAGTTGCTCTCTATTTAGTGTGATATGGAACTTTTTCATCCCGTTTCTCTCGTAATTCAGGAATAGAAGTATTTTGTCACGTAGTGTTTTCTGTGATATAATATCTATTTTTTTATTGAGGTACAGGCTCTTTTGTGCCAGTATCTTTAGCATATTAGCTATTAGTTTTTGGTGGAATGTGCATGAAGATGAGCAAGTGGTGGTGATTTTCCTGTAATCTAGGAACAAAATTTTACTATTAACATCAGCAATAATTGCAACAGGGCTGATATGAATATTGGCACACACAAAAACTTCTGCAAAGATATTGCCAGATGTAATTTGTGCAATAACATTCTCATTACCGTCCTTGTCGATTTTGGCGATAGTTATTTCGCCCATTAGCACAATGCCTACAAAGTCTATTCTATCTCCAATATGTGTGATGAACTCACCTTTTTTGTAATCTTTCTCTACGGGGTTTAGGCAAGCAAGCATGGCACGTAAGTCCGACGTTGGGATACCCTCGAACAATTCATGCTTATGAATTATATCAAAAAAGTTCTCCATAAAACCTCCTGTTTGTTGTGTAGACAACGGATTTTATATTTTAATTATATTATGATATACTAAAGAAAGTCAATACGATAGTTTTGTTAGTACAAAAACATAATATAGGAGTAAAAAGAATGAGCAGAAAAATAATACAAATAGATAGTGAGAAATGTATAGGTTGTGGCTTGTGTGCAAAAGCTTGCAAGCAAAGTGCTATAGAGATGGTAGATGGAAAAGCGGTGGTGGTTTCTGAGGATTATTGCGATGGCATAGGCAACTGCCTGCCAGTATGTCCAGTTAATGCTATTAGTTTTTCTGACAAAGATATAGCAAAAGCAGACAGACCCACAGGGCATGCTTGTCCTGGTAGCGTGGAGAAACTAAACAAACCAGCTGGTCATAGCTGTCCTAGTAGCATGGGAAAATTGGTAACAAATATAGAAGATGTGC
>CAYJFF010000008.1:0-42637 GCA_964369345.1 uncultured Oscillospiraceae bacterium | reverse complement strand
GGTCATAGCTGTCCTAGTAGCATGGGAAAATTGGTAACAAATATAGAAGATGTGCCAGATGTGAAAGTTACTAGTGCACTAAGGCAATGGCCAGTACAGATAAAGCTAGTTTCTGAAAATGCTGGATATTTTGATAATGCAAACCTGCTAGTAGCGGCGGACTGCTCTGCCTATGCGTATGCAAATTTCCATAGCGAGTTTATGAAAAACAAGATAACTATAATAGGTTGCCCAAAGCTTGATGCAACAGACTATACTGGCAAGCTAACAAGCATAATAAAAAATAATAACATCAAGTCTCTAACAGTGGTTAGAATGGAAGTACCCTGCTGTGGTGGCATTGAAAAAGCAAGTGTTAATGCATTGCGAGACAGTGGTAAATTTATACCATGGCAAGTAGTAACAATATCCACTGATGGCAAGATACTGGACACATAACTAACCGTAATAAATTAGCAAGTCTGTGCGAGGACTGGGATAAATAAAAGGCACTACCGAACAATCATCGATAGTGCCTAGTTATTTTAGTGTAGGTGGTACCTAATTAGATATGCCTTAGAGTCGTTAGACCATGATATTTCCCTACAAGAAATATCGCCATCTTGGTAAAAGCCGCCATTGTTAATTGCATTTTTTAGTATGCAGTCATCACAAGTAGTAGATGGCTTGAAACAGGTCTTTCCGTGGAAAGTAACAGTTGTTTCTTTTGCAGCCTTATTGATGAACAAAGGCTTGTTTATTTCTGGCTTTGTAACATAAACAGGGTCTGCTATATTATCAAGTATTTGTTCCAGATTTTCTTTTACTATTTTTACATTCTCTAGTAGGAACTGGTTGATAACAACAGTGGATAACTGCTGGCATACATCGACTATATTACTTATAACCTTGGGGTTGAACTCGCTCTCTATTGCTACTTTCTCAAAGCCAACATATCCCATTAGCGCACGTTTGTTTTTAAAAGCAAATAGGCAGATAGTCTTGTCATTTGACTGGTCTATGGAGTAGCTGAACACATGCTCGTTTGCAGGAGATACCACAAGGTTTTTCTCTGTAAACATATTGTGTAGCTGGGTGACTTCAAAGAAAGATAGGTCGGTAATCTCTGGCACGGTATTAGCTACAGAGCTTATCCAGTTATTGATACATTTAATACCAGTTTCTTCATAGTCTATTTTGGTTATAAATGCCCTGTCAAAAGAAAACTGCTCACATATCATTTGCAAAATGGATTGTATGGTATACTCGACAAGCTTTCCACCCTCAACAAGGTTGAACATATACTCTTTTAGGTTGTTTTTGAACTCTTTTATGTTTTCTATTGGGTCGTGGTGGCTTATTTTATTATTCTCTATCTCCGTCCTTGTAGATTTATAAGCAATTAGCTCCTGCCCTGTGTAGAAAGAGAAATTGTTTTTACCCAGCGACTTGGTGTTGTATAGAGCTATGTCCGCAAATTTATATATGTCCTCGAAATTAAACGAATTCTCAGTAGTGGCAATACCAATACTTGCAGATATTTTTACAACTGTATTGTTTTGCTCATATGTTTTACGGAACTCATTACAAACCTCTGCCGCACGGTCTTTTAGAACATCTGGTGAGTTGTAGTTGCGTAAGAATACGAAAAATTCATCACCACCCACACGGCCTAGAATATCGCTTTTCTGGAAAATAGAGCGTAGAGCACTACCTAGCTGTGTAATAACAGCATCGCCATATAAGTGGCCAAAGGTATCGTTTACACTCTTGAAATTATCGACATCTATTATCATCAGAGCACCGCATTTTAGTGGTGGGTTGGAGCTAAGTTGTTTTTTTATCTGTTGCTCGGTCATTTTTTTGTTGTACAGACCAGTAAGGCCATCATTTTGTCCCAAACGCTCTGTCTGGCGTATAAAGTCATATAGCTGTACATATGAGCGCACACGTGCCTTTACAACTTTGGGTTTAAATGGCTTGGTGATATAGTCTATTGCTCCTAGCAAAAAGCCCTTTTCTTCACTAGAGTCGTCATCAAGACCTGTTATAAAAATTACAGGGATTTTGCTGTATTCCTCGCTAGATTTTAGCTTTGCGATTACTTCAAATCCATCAAGGTCAGGCATTATTATATCTAGTAAAATAAGTTTTGGGTCTGTTTCTTCCAAAACGTGGAACATTTCCTTACCGCTACTAGCTGTAAGAACTTTATAATCATCTTGCAGTATTTGAGTTAAGGCAATACGATTTACGATACTATCGTCTACAATAAGAATTTCTTCCATAAGTTGCCTCCGTGAAATTGGTTCTATTATTACCCCATATTAGTAATAAAATAGTGGTTATCATTATTATACCAAAAAGTGAGTGGATTTTACAAGAGATAAATAATGTTTTTTTGACTAAATTACAATTATGTTCAATGAATTTTAGCTTAATTTAAGACAGTATTTATTTTATGCTAAAAAAACGAGAGTAGTAAATATACATATTAACATAAATTATTAGTATTTATTGGTTGTTTATACTAAAAAAACATATGTGCTTTTAAATAAAAGATTTTTATTAAACACATTGCACAAAATAGAAATGGCAGATTGTGGTTGTATACAAAAATAGAAAAAATAGCTACTTTTTGCATTTTTAATGGAATTATTTGCAAAGATTAGCGTAAATATTTTTCGTACAGCTACCATACCATACTAAAATGCAAATTATAGGTATCTAGAAGTACTCTATAGCAGGGAAATTACTACATAAATAGTAGGTTGATAGTATACTAAAATATGCTCTATCTATCGGTGTTTGTGTCTATATAAAATAATTATAAATCAATCTACTTGACATTAATGATTAAGCAATGTATGATTACAGTATAGCAATAAAAAATTATTTACTTTATATAAATTAGGCGGAGGAATATTGTATGAATTACCGTATAGAAAAAGACTCGATGGGTGAGATAAATGTACCAGCGGATAAATATTGGGGAGCACAAACACAGCGCAGTTTGCAGAATTTTGAGATTGGCACAGAGCGTATGCCACGACCACTTATTAATGCTTTTGCAGTGCTAAAAGCCGCTGCTGCTAATGTAAACTGTGAACTAAGCAAGCTTGATGAAGTTAGGCGTGATGCTATTGTGAAAGTTTGCACAGAAATAATAGATGGCACACTGGATGATAATTTCCCGCTTGTGGTGTGGCAGACAGGCAGTGGCACACAGACAAATATGAATATGAACGAGGTTATTGCTGGCAGAGGTAATGAGCTAGCAGGGGATAATTTGTTGCACCCTAACGACCATGTAAATATGTCACAGAGCTCCAACGACACATTCCCAACAGCTATACATATTGCAGTGGTTTGTGAGATAGCAACAAGACTGCTACCAGCGCTTGATAATATCATAGCTACTTTTGAGCGACTAGAGGCAGAGAATGAAGTAGTTATAAAGAGCGGAAGGACACATCTACAAGATGCTACACCCATAAGCTTTGCGCAAGAGATTAGCGGCTGGAGATACATGCTAGAAAACAACCGTGAGATGATTGTAGCAACACTGGAGGGTCTGCGTAGACTAGCACTAGGTGGTACAGCAGTGGGTACGGGGCTTAATTGCCCACCTAGCTTTGCACAGCGTACAGCTACATATATCAGCCGTCTTTCTGGCCAGAGTTTTGAAACCTCACCTAATAAGTTCCATGCACTTTCATCAAAAGATGATATTGTGTTCACACATGGTGCATTAAAGGCTCTTGCGGCTAACCTAATGAAAATAGCAAACGACATACGCTGGCTGGCTAGTGGCCCACGCTGTGGACTTGGCGAGATATTTATACCAGAGAACGAGCCTGGTAGCTCTATAATGCCTGGCAAAGTAAACCCAACCCAGTGCGAAGCGATAACAATGGTTGCAGTACAGGTAATGGCAAACGATGTTGCAGTTTCTATGGGTGCTAGTCAGGGCAATTTCCAGCTAAATGTCTATATGCCTGTTTGTGCGTACAATATATTGCAGTCCGTGGCACTACTTGCTGATAGCATTAATTCTTTTGATAAAAACTGTGTTAGTGGTATTGAAGCTAATAAAGATAAAATGAAACAGAACCTACATAACTCTCTAATGCTTGTTACAGCGCTTAACCCATATATTGGTTATGATAATGCTGCGAAAGTGGCAAAACTGGCATATGCAGAGAATTTGTCGCTAAAAGAGGCTACAATACAACTAGAGCTTATGACGGAAAGTCAGTTTGATGAAGCTTTTCATCCAGAAAAAATGGTGTAGCCCCTAACTTGAAAACTCAGTTAATATTTTTAATAAAATAGTAAATGTTACATTATTGACTTTTGCATAATATTGGGTGTATAATTTTATGAGAACTGATAAGTATAAACACTAACCAATGAATAACAAGATAAGCGAGGAGAAAAGCATGGATTTTAAAGAACTTGCACTAAAAAGAGAGAGTTGTAGAGCGTATGACAGTGGGAAAACTGTAGATAGGGAAGTGTTAGAAGAAATACTAGCTACGGCAACTACTTCGCCGTCTGCTTGTAACTCTCAGCCATGGAAATTTGTAGCTTGCGATGGTGAGGTTGCACAGCAAATGCCATCCTGCATAATAAAAGAGGGTCTTGCTATAAATACATGGACTGTAGATGTACCTGCTTTTATCATTGTGTGTGAAACAAAGGCGAAACTAATGAGCGGTCTGGAGTGTGACTCTCAGTTTTATGCACCTATGGACATTGGTATGGCTATTGCAACACTATGCTATGCAGCGAGGGACAAGGGGCTTGGTAGCTGTATTATTGGTGTGTTTGATGAAGAAAAGCTGAAATCTATACTAAATATACCCGAGGATATAGTTATCCGTGCTATTATAACACTGGGTCACCCAGCAGCAGACGGCACTAGGGATAAGAGAAGAAAACCAGCAGAAGAAGTGATAAGCTATAATTCTTGGAACAACTAAATAATAAAAATGGGGGAGCTACTATGAAATATACTGCAAGCGACAAAAGATACAATGATATGGTTTATAAGTATACAGGCGAGAGCGGACTAAAACTACCCGTAGTATCGTTTGGTTTATGGCATAATTTTGGCACGAATGCAGACTATGATGTGATGAAGAAGATGTGTTTTACAGCGTTTGACCTTGGTATCACTCATTTTGACTTGGCTAACAACTATGGCCCTGAGGCTGGTAGTGCAGAAGAAAATTTTGGCAAGATACTATCAAAAGAGATGTCACATTACCGTGATGAAATGATAATAAGCACGAAAGCTGGCTATGGTATGTGGGACGGCCCTTATGGGGATTTTGGTAGTAGGAAATACCTAATAGCAAGTCTGGACCAGAGCCTAAAGAGAATGAATGTACCATATGTAGATATTTTTTACCACCACAGACCAGACCCAAACACACCACTATACGAAACTATGTCAGCACTTGACCAAATAGTTAGGAGTGGCAAGGCGCTATATGTGGGACTATCCAACTATGATGGTGCTACAATGGTAAAGGCTGCAAATATCCTTGATGACCTTGGTTGTCCATATATCATCAACCAGAATAGATACTCAATTTTTGACAGGCGAGTGGAGCAAAACGGGCTTGCACAGCAGTCCAAGCTAGAGGGTAAAGGTGTTATTGCATTTAGCCCGCTGGAGCAAGGTATGCTGAGCGATAAGTACTTAAAAGGTATCCCAGACGACAGCCGTATAAAAACTGATGGTAGGTTTTTAAAAGAAACATCACTGACAGAAAAGAGACTATCACAGATAGTGGCACTTAATGAAATGGCAAAAAAACGTGGACAGACTCTTGCACAAATGGCGCTTGCTTGGGTGCTAGCTAATGAATCAGTGACAAGTGTGCTTATAGGTGCGTCTAAGCCAGAACAGCTTGTAGAGAATGTAAAAATCATAGAAAATCTAGGCTTTACTGCCGAAGAACTTGAGGAAATAAATAGAATTTCCCTAGGATAGTAAGATAACAACAAAAACTCTTGATGTGGGTAGACCACACCAAGAGTTTTTTTGCTATACTATGACAATCCCTAGTAGCGTAGCTACTTCACTTGCCTGCATATAGTTAAGTTTTAGCTTTCGTAGCTCACTTAAATCACTTGAAACTATTGGTGATATAAATTCGTCGTTTGAAAAATTCAAGTCCTTGAGCATAGTTCTAAAAAAGTTTGTTTTTATAAATTTACATTCGTTTGTTTTAAACCTCTTGAGCACAGCATCACTAAAGCTTGCCTCTGTAAAATCACAGTTAGTGGCTGTAGTGTTATCCATCTTACTCTTGTCAAAAACCGAGTATTTGAATGTGCTATTCTCAAGCTTGCAGTAGTTTATCCTATTGTCATAGAAATTAGCCCCTACACATTTGCACGAAACAAACTTAGTTTCTTTAAAATAACTATTTTCAAGGAATGCATTGGAGAAATCGCAGTTTATAAATGTGACATTAACAAAGGACGCTTTCTCAAAGTTACAGTTTATAAAATTGATGTTTTCCAGTGTGGTGGCGCGACAATCAATATTGCTAAAGTCCTCACCCTCATATATTTGTTTTGAGAAACTACCCTCGCTAATAAACATATCATTTTGTTTTGCAATGTGCAAAAAATTGTTGTTGTCTGTAAGCATTATTATCTCCTAGAATAAATTAATAGCCGTAAACAGCCTTGCCCTTTTTGTAGTAGTATAGGGACACAATGATTGCTAGCAACTCTGCTAGTGGTATAGCCAGCCATACACCATTTAGCTGTAGGAACTGGGGTAGTATTAGCAGTGATATAACGATAAATACCAAGCTCCTAGCTATTGATATTATAGCAGACACTTTTCCGTTTGACAATGATGTAAACATAGATGAAAAGAAGATATTATAGCCCATAAACAGGTATGCAGGCAGGAAGAGTAGCAAGCCGTTTTTTGCCATCTCAAAAGTTCCACTTTCCCTAGAGATGAAAATAGCTATAGCTTCATCAGCAAATATAAATGTTATACCAACTACCAGTAGTGACGCTACTGTAATTATCTTGAAACTCTGTGACATAAGCTTGCTTAGTGCATTTCGGTTTTGTTCACCATATTTAAATGCGATTATCGGAGAAACACCCATGGTGTAGCCGAAGTACAGTGCATTCTGGAACATCTGTATATACAGAATAATACTGATAGCAGAAACACCTGAATCACCAACCATGTTAAGTAGAATTAAGTTGAACATCATAGTAGTAATAGAAGTTGCAAGGTTACCCACAAGCTCTGATGCGCCATTGAACATACTCTGTCCTAACACCTTAATATTAAGTTTTGGTTTTACAAAGTAGAGAGCACCTTTTCTATCAAATACAAAATATAGCAGACCCAGTATACCGGGGATAGAGTTGCCTATACCAGTAGCAAGACCAGCACCAATAATACCCATGTCAAAAAGGTCGGGGGAGATTAGCACATAGTCTAAGATTATATTTGTCACACCACCCACAAGGCAAAGAACAAAGCCGAGGGTTGGTCTGCCGGCTGTAACAAAAAATGACTGTGCAAATACTTGGAAAAAAATCGGTATAGCAAAAGCAGCTAGGCTTAGCATATAGTCTTTTGATAGCGTGTATAGGTTTTCACTTACACTTAGTGCAGATAGTATTTGTTCTGGGAAAACAAAGACAGCAACACTGGATAACAAACCTAGCAAAGCGCCTACTATAAAAATAATAGTAAGAAACTCACGTGCTTCTTGCGTTTTACCTTCGCCCATATATTTGGCGATAACAGCATTGCCACCCGTTGCGAACATGAGCGAAACAGCCATAATTATACCCAAAAGTGGCATAATAATATTTACTGCAGCTAGCGCATCTTCGCCCACTAGGTTAGAAACAAACACGCCATCTATAATAGTATATGTTGACATAAACAGCATCATAAGCATGCTGGGTAGGGTATATAGTAATAGGGATTTCATAGTAAAGTCTTTTGCTAGGGGGTTGTTAGTCATGGTTTTGCTCCTTCGTCTTCTCGTTATAGAACATCTCTGATAAATCTTCAAGCATGTCACACATTTTATTTACCTCGTCTGTGCCATACTTTTCTTCTAGCATTTTAGTAACGTTTATTTCTGCTATTCTGTCTTCCTCTGTATAAAAGCTCTTATCTGGGGGGACGGATAAATAGAAAACACGCTTATCTTTATCGCTCTGTGTGCGAACGATATAACCTTTTTTTGTTAGCTCGTTTATCTTCTGCGTAACAGCAGGTCTGGTTATTTTTAGCAAGTCCGCTATCTGTGATGACGTATATCTATTTGGGTGTGCCTCTATGATATTTAGATACAGGGTGTCGTGGTAGGATAAATCGCTAGTTTCTCTATTTTTGTATACTTGTTGTAGCTCAGCAATGGACAAATCATGGCTAAATTTATCCAATACTTTTATTAATCTTTCATTCATGTGAAAATCCTTTCAAATTAGTTATATTTAGTTAATTATTTTTACTTAACTATTTTAACTTAACTATCTTGATTTGTCAAGTTGTTTTACAGTGAATTTTTATTGAACAAATTATGTCCTGCAAAGCCACGCAACAGGTATAGGCGCATAAAGAAAACCCCACACCGAAATGTGGAGTTTAGTCCGATATATATTATACTATAGAGCATTTTTTGAAGTCACGTGGAGACATGCCTTTCTGTCGTTTAAACAGCTTTATAAAATAGCTAAGGTCATTAAAGCCACAACTTAGTGCTACATCGGTAACACTTAGCTCGTCTGCTTGCAATAGCTCTGCTGCACACTCTATACGGTAATAATTGAGATAGTCTATAGGTGTTCTGCCTGTTATGCGCCTAAAAGATTTACATAGATACTGGTAGTTTAGCCCTGCCACATCTGCAAACATCTCAAGCGTTAGTGTCTTTGCATAGTCTTTGCGTATTAGTCGCAGGACATCTTTTATCCTGTTTATTCTACGGAGGTCACCGCTGGTTGTCTGCTGGGGTGCGTTCTCTTGCTTGGTGGATATAAGTTCGCCAATTATTTGCAGTATTGCGCCCTGTACTACAAACTCATATCCTTGGTGTTGCTGCTGCATTGCCAAAAAAAGTCTATCGATTAGCTCATTCTCTGTAAAAACAGGTGGGAGATAGTCGCCTTGCCCCAGTTCTTTTTCATATTCTGCGAAGCGTGCCATATTTATCTGTGTTAGCTTTTCAAAAGAAAACACCACGCACTGATAGTGACAGTCAGATGGTGTACCGCCATGTATTACACCGCTGGGTACAAAAACTGAGCTACCACCTCTCAGTAATATTTTGTTATCATTTAATGTGAGTGTAAATTCACCACTAATTACTCGTATTATCTCGCAGTCTATATGCCAGTGAAAAGGCATTTCGTAGCGTGGGTGGCTAGAGTCTATATCATATAGCTCATATGGGAAGTTGAAACTACCTCTTTTAGAGTTTTCGTGAGCTGCTAAAAATCTCATTATAAAAACCTCAATATCGTTATACTTTTTTCTATTATATAACAAGATTAATAAAAAAATCAATAGTATAATTATAGTATAAAGTAAATTCTTTTAAGACATACAATGTTTTATGAAGAACTGAAATTGCAAAAACTATAATAAAGTTAATGGAGGAAAGAAAAATGGCTAAGAATAGACTGATTGGTGGATACCCTGTAATAGGAATACGCCCAACAATAGATGGACGACGTGGTGTGCTTGATGTGCGTGGTAGCCTAGAAGTACAAACTATGAATATGGCAAAATCTGCCGCTAAACTGTTTACTGATAACCTAAAATACAGCAATGGTGAGCCTGTAAAAGTTGTTATTGCAGACTCTACAATAAGCCGTGTTGCAGAATCTGCTGCTTGTGCAGAGAAATTCAGACGTGAAGGCGTTGATATCACACTAACAGTGACACCATGCTGGTGCTATGGCACAGAAACTATGGATATGGAAAAAACTACTATCAAAGGTGTATGGGGCTTTAATGGAACAGCGCGCCCAGGTGCAGTGTACCTAGCAGCTGTGCTATCTGCACATGCACAAAAAGGTCTACCAGCTTTTGGTATCTATGGTAAAGATGTAAAACAAGCTACTGATACAGAAATCCCAGACGATGTACGTGAAAAACTACTGCGTTTTGGACGTTCTGCTGTGGCTGTTGCAACTATGCGTGGTAAATCATACCTACAAATTGGTTCTGTGTGCATGGGTATTGCAGGTTCTATAATCGATAGTGAGTTCCTACAGGATTACCTAGGTATGCGTATGGAGTCCGTTGACGAAACTGAAGTTATTCGTCGTATGTCTGAGGGTATCTATGACGAAGCAGAATATACAAAAGCACTTGCATGGGTAAAAGAAAACTGCAAAGAGGGCATAAATGTAAACCCAAAAGAGCTACAAAAAGATGCAGCAGCAAACGAAAAAGACTGGGAGTTTGTTGTAAAAATGGCGCTTATCGTTAAAGACCTAATGAATGGCAATGATAATCTACCAGCTGGTTGCGAGGAAGAAGCACTGGGACACAATGCTATTGCAGCTGGTTTCCAAGGTCAACGCCAGTGGACTGACTTCTACCCGAATGCAGACTTCCCAGAAGCTATGCTAAATACATCATTTGACTGGAATGGCGTGCGTGAGCCATATGTACTAGCAACAGAAAACGATGTGCTAAATGGTGTTAGCATGATGTTTATGAAACTGCTAACTAACAAAGCTCAAATATTTGCAGATGTACGTACTTACTGGAGCCCAGATGCTGTAAAAGCAGAAACAGGCTACGAGCTAGAGGGTATAGCAAAAGAGAGTGGCGGTTTTATCCACCTAATAAACAGTGGTGCAGCTTGCCTAGACGGTAGCGGTGCAGCAATTGATGATGATGGTAACAATTGTATTAAACCATGGTACGATGTAAATGAGCAGGATATGAAAGCTATTACTGATGCTACTGAGTGGTCAGCAGCTGAGTTTGGTTATTTCCGTGGTGGCGGTTATTCTTCCAGATTCCTAACAAATGCAGAAATGCCAGTAACTATGATACGCCTAAACCTAATAAAAGGCATTGGCCCAGTAGTACAAATAGCAGAGGGCTGGACAATTAAGCTACCAGAAGAAGTATCTGATAAGATATGGAATATTACTAACTACACATGGCCTTGTACTTGGTTTGTGCCACGCACAACAGGCGAGGGCGCATTTGCAAGTGCATATGATGTTATGAATAACTGGGGTGCAAATCATGGTGCTATCAGTCACGGACATATTGGCGCCGATATCATCACACTTTGCTCAATGCTAAGAATCCCTGTATCAATGCACAATGTACCAGAAACAGATATCTTCCGCCCTGCTTGCTGGAGTGCTTTTGGTATGGACAAAGAGGGTCAAGATTACCGTGCGTGCAACAACTACGGCGCACTATATAAATAAGAGGTGAGAATATGCTGAAAAACATACCACCAATACTATCCCCACAGCTACTAAAAACACTTGCAGAGATGGGGCATGGTGATGAAATAGTGATAGCAGATGGCAATTTCCCAGCTGAGAGCATGGGAAAGGATAGCATAGTTATACGCCTGGATGGACACGGAGTTCCAGAAATTCTAGATGCTGTACTAACACTTATCCCACTGGATAGATATAGTGACAAACCTGTAGCCTTAATGCAGTTGACAGGTAACGACACAGCTATTCCACCTATATGGACTACCTATAGCGAAATACTAGAGAAACACGAAAAAGGTAATTGCGAGATAGATATGACAGAGCGTTTTGATTTTTATGAGCGTGCTAAAAATGCTTATGCTATTGTAGCAACTGGCGAAACAGCTATCTATGCAAATATATTGCTGAAAAAGGGTGTAGTTACTTATGAAAAGTAGGGTTTTAGCATTTGATTTTGGTGCGTCCAGTGGGCGTGCTATCATAGGCGAATATGATGGCAATACACTAACTTATAGTGAGATACATCGCTTCGAGAACAATACAATAACTCACAACGACAAGCTTTGTTGGGATTTTTATAGTCTACTTGATGAGGTACATATTGCAATTGACAAGGCTGGGGAGATAGACAGCATTGCTTTTGACACATGGGGTGTGGACTATGGGCTTATAGGCAAAGACGGCAAGCTAATAGACCTGCCTGTGTGTTACCGTGATAGTCGTACAGAGGGTATATTGGACAGGGTAGAGAGTATAGTGCCACTAGTGGAGCTATACTCCAAGACTGGCACGCAGATAATGGAAATAAACACGCTCATGCAACTGATGACAGAGGATTTGAGCAAGGTGGATAAAGTTTTATTTATGCCAGACCTGTTTGCGTATATGCTATGTGGCAGCCAAGTATGCGAGCAGACTATATTCTCAACCTCACAGCTATGCGACCCCAGTACGCACATTTTGTGTGATGATGTAGCTAGCAAGTTCGGCATTGAGCAAAGCATATTCCCACAAGTGGTACAGAGTGGCACTGTAATAGGGGAGTACAAAGGTGCAAAAGTAGTTTCGGTTGCAGGGCATGATACACAGTCCGCTGTAGTGGCGCTACCAACAAACGAGGCTGATATTGCGTTTTTATCATGTGGAACATGGTCGCTACTTGGAACTGAGCTTGACAACGCTATTCTCACTAAAGATAGCTACGAGATGGCATTTTCTAACGAGATAGGCGCAAATGGCAAGATAAATTACCTCACCAACATAACAGGGCTATGGCTGATACAAGAGTGTCGTAGACACTGGAAGTCCGAGGGCAATATATATAGCTATGGCGAGCTAGAAAAAATGGCAAATGATTGCTCTGCACCTATTAGCATAATAGATGTTGATGACCCAATCTTTGCAACGCCTAATAATATGCCTAAAAAGATAGCTGACTACTGTAAAGCTAACAACCTTTACACACCGCAAACAGTGGGAGAATACTGCTATTGCATATATCACAGCCTTGCTGATAAATACGCTAAATCACTAACAAAATTATCAGCTATTACAGGCAAAGATTTTACTGCACTGCATATTCTTGGTGGTGGCTCCCAGGCTAAACTACTATGCGAGCTAACAGCAAAATACTGTAAGTTACCTGTATATGCAGGCCCTGTAGAGGCAACTGCTCTGGGTAATATTGTAATGCAGTTAATAGCACTGGGCGCTGTAGAAGACGTACCAGCTGGTAGGGAACTGATAAAAAAATTTAATTAGACAGTATATGCTTACTTACAAAAAAACAGCTTTTACCATGTTCTTGGTATAAGCTGTTTTTTTGTGCTCGGCAATTTTAAGAACACAGGTGTATGCTATGGTGACTTAACGAATAATTGAAAGATTTACAAGTCTGCAAAATACGAGCTTTTTTGCAATGTGAATTTGCTTAAAAAGCAGATTTTCTTATGTGTAAAACGCTGAAAGTACTCACTCACGTATGAACAGCATATAAATCATATTGACACAGCTAGATAGTGGTGATATATTATAAAACATCATAACAAACACATGAGCTTTTTTGCAAAGTGGTTGTATGATGCTTTTCTTAGCTTTGATTAATGTTTTGTTTTTTATACTCGCTAGGGCTAAGCAAATACCGAGCTTTAAAAGCCCTATAAAATGATGAAAAATCAGCAAAGCCACACTGAGTAGCTATATTCTCTATAGTATAGTTTGTTGTTTGCATCAGCATCACCACTCTGTCCAGACGAATAGTAAGCAGATATGTATGCGCGCTTACTCCAGTTGCTTTCTTGAAAATTCTTTTTAGGTGTGCCTCGGAGTACATGAATTTCTTGCAGAGGTCGGCATAGTTTATCTTCTCTAAGTAATGCGCGTGTATGTAGTCTATTGTGGCGTTAACAGCTACAGTGTCATAGTCGGTGTTGTCTGCAATTTGGTTAAGTATCTCTAGAAATAATATTTGTGTGCCTAGAAAAGAGAAAGGTAGTTTTCTTGCTAAAGTATTTAGTCTAGACATTTTATTTAAAAATACTTTAGCATCATAGAAAAACCTTTTTGGTACTATGGTGCATGGGCAGTCCTCTAGAGCTTCGTCAGCATAAAAGTGTAGGAAATAATACTCTGCACCACTACTGGCAACACTGGCACTTTGGTACAGATTTTTGCACTGCAAGTAGCATTCACCAGCAGATACTGCAATCTCTACACCGTTTTCCGAGAAATACAATGTGCCCTTTGTCATAAATATAAAAACATACTCGTTAATTACACGGCTAACATGCAACTCATTTTCTGTAAAGACTTTGTACCCTATATGGCTAATAGTGGGTGAGGGAATGTTTGTTAGCTTAATTTTGTCCACTGGTTTACCTCCATTATTCCTTTGTTGTAAAGAGAATAACATATTTTAATATTTTATGCAAACCTAAAACCGCTAATGCAAAACAAATTTTTGGCATAGTCTAATTACTATAGAAAAAATAATGAAAGTTTGAGGATGAATAAATGACAGCAAATAACAGCTTGCACCCAAACCCAATTTTTGAAAGAAAAAACTGGCAAAGCCTAAACGGAGAATGGGACTTTGAGATAGATAACGAAGTTTGTGGCATGGATTTACAATATTACAAAGGTTATGAGCTGTCACAGAAGATTATAGTACCTTTTTGCCCAGAGAGTGAGCTATCCGGCATTGGCAACACTAATTTTATAAATAGTGTGTGGTACAAAAAAGTACTACAAATTACAAAAGAGCAACTAGAAGGCAGAGTTTTCATACATATTGGCGCTTGTGATTTTGATACTACAGTGTATGTAAATGGTAAAAAAGCTGGGACACATATTGGCGGATATGCATCTTTTTCATTTGATATAACAGACTGTGCCGTAGAGGGTGCAAATACTGTAGTTATCTATGCGTATGATGATGTTCGTAGTGGCAAACAGTGGCGTGGAAAACAGTGCGAAAGTTATCACTCAAAAAGATGTGATTATACACGCACAACAGGCATTTGGCAGAGTGTATGGTTAGAGTATACACCAAAAAGCTATGTAAAAAGCATCAAAATATACCCAGACCTTGCTAGTAACTCTGTCGCAATACATGGCGATTTTGTTGGCTGTGCACCACTGCAAATAACAGCGAGCTATGATGGTGAAATAATGGGTCAAGCACGGACTATAGTATCTGCAAAAACCGCAGTAGTGACTATCCCACTAAAAGAACAACATCTGTGGGAGCTAGGCTGTGGCAGGCTATATGACCTAGAAATAACTTTTGGTGAGGATATAGTAAACAGCTATTTTGGTATGCGCCAAGTGTGTATGGATGGACACAAGTTTATGCTTAATGGTAAATCTGTATTCCAACGTCTAATACTTGACCAAGGTTTTTACCCAGATGGCATTTACACTGCAAAAGACGATGAAACACTAAAACGTGATATAGAGTTATCCATGGCTATGGGATTTAATGGTGCAAGACTACACCAAAAAGTGTTTGACCCACGTTTCTTATACCACTGTGACAAAGCTGGGTATATGACATGGGGCGAAACTGGTAGCTGGGGATTTGATTTCTCAGATGCTAGTGTTTTCTCACAGTTTACAACAGAGTGGATGGAAGTGCTAAATAGGGACTTTAACCACCCCTCCATAGTTGGCTGGTGCCCAATGAACGAGTCTTGGTATTACTGGGGTAAGAGTCAGGACAACAACAGTATGCTACTGCTATATATGATGACAAAAAATATCGACCCTACACGCCCTTGTATCGACTCCAGTGGTGGTTACCATGTCGCTACAGATATCTATGATTTGCATGATTATGAGCAAAATGCAGAGATATTTAAGCAACACTACTCCAGCCTAGTAGAGGGTGGTGATAACTATACATTCGACCCCGTAAATGAGCGTACACATAAGTTTACAGGTATGTGGCAAACCTACGCAGGTGAGCCAAGGTTTATCAGTGAGTATGGTGGTACTTGGTGGAGTGATGAAAACACAGGTAAAAGCTGGGGCTATGGCAATGCACCACAAAATAAAGAAGAAGTGCTGGAAAGATATAGTGCACTGACAACTGCACTACTCGAAGACCCTATGATGATGGGCTTTTGTTACACACAGCTAACAGATGTAGAGCAAGAGAAAAACGGTCTTTATACCTATAACAGAGAGCCGAAGTTTGATATCGAGCTAATACGCAAGATAAATACACAAAAAGCAGCGATAGAGGACTGATGATGAAAAATGTGCTAAAAGAACGCCTATTAGAATATGTACAGTACTGCAATAAGCTTGATGATGAAATGTATGTAGGCGATATAACAAATGCAGAGGCATATGAATTCTTAGAGAAGAATATACCACTGCTGGACTGCCCAGATAAAAACCTAGAGCTAACATATTACTATCGCTGGTGGGCATATAGGAAACATATCAAAAACACACCGGAGGGTAGGGTAATAACAGAGTTTTTCCCAGATGTACCTTGGGCAAAAAAATACAACACCATAAATATGGCAGCTGGGGCGCATATATCGGAGGCTAAATGGCTACGCGATACAGATATTGCGAAGGAGTACATAGCGTTCTGGTACAACAACCCACAGGATATGCTAAACTATACCTCGTGGATAGCAGACAGCACACTGAGGACTGCAATGGCACAGGGTGATTTTGAGTTTATAGAAGCTCTACTACCACAGATGATAACCGTATATAGGCTGTGGGAGCAAGGCTTTATGTTCAAGGATAAGCACTTTATTGGCAAGAGAGACAATGGCCTTTTTGAGAATATTGATGACAGAGATGGCTCGGAGTGCTCAATAGGGGGACACGGCTTTAGACCGCTGCTCAATGGTGCTATGTATTCACAGGCGAATGTTATTGCAGAGCTTGCTAGGCGTGTTGGCAATAGTGAAGTATTCGAGGAATACAGGGCAATCGCCGATAATATAGCCAGTATTTATACTGCTAAGTGCTGGAACAGCAATAAAAACTTTTTTACAGTGCTAAAACAAGACGGAACAACACAGGCAGACGTTTGTGAGCTACATGGATATGCACCGTGGTTTTATGGTATGCTAGGCGATGAGCACAAGTATGATATAGCATGGGAAAAGCTGACAGATAGAGCAGAATTTTGGGCACCATATGGTCCGACATTTGCAGTGCAGAGCCACCCAGAGTTCGCACTAAACTATAGAGGGCACCATTGCCAATGGAATGGACCATCTTGGCCACTTACTACTGCATTTACACTTGATACTCTGGCGCGTTTCCTACAAAACAACACTAGCGAGCATATATGCCGTGATGATTATTGTGACCTTATAACTATATACTCTAATAGCCAGCGACTACAGAAAGAGAATGGCGAGAGTATCCCATGGATAGACGAAAACCTGCACCCATATACAGGTGACTGGATAGCTCGCACAATAATAGATACTCAAGAGGGTGAGACGTTCAAGGGTAGGGAGCGTGGTAGGGAATATAACCACTCATCTTTCTGTGACTTGGTACTAGGAGGGCTTATTGGTATCGTGCCTAATAAAGACGATACTATCTCTGTGATACCAATGATTAGTGACAAAAGGTGGCACTATTTTTCAGTGTGCAACCTGTTGATTAAGGGCTGTGATGTTGATATCTATTTTGATAAAACAGGGTCTGTCTATAATATGGGCACTGGTCTGTTTATATACTCAAATAATGAGCTTGTTTATCATAGCGATGTACTGCAAGATGTACATAACATTTCTCTAAAATAACAATATGCATATAGCACTAGCCAAGGTTGGTGTTATATGCATTTTTGCGTCTAATGCTCATGAGCACGCAGAAATAACTTGTGTATAGAGCTATGCTGTGGTATAATGAGCATTAAGAAATATTGTAAATTTTGAGAATGGGAGAGCAAAAATGAACGAAGTTATCAACAATATCCTTACTAGGAGAAGTATAAGAGAGTTTACAGATAAGCCAGTCAGCAAAGAGGATATCGAGCTATTAATAAAAGCAGGTATGTACGCGCCTAGTGGTATGAACAAGCAAACTTGGAACTTTATTGGTATAATAAATAAAGCGAAAATAAAAGAGCTTGCAGCGGTTGTAGGTAAAGTGACAGGTAGGGATAACTATAATTTTTATAATCCCACAGCTCTTATAATAGTATCAAATGAAAATGATAGTAAATGGGGTGTAGAGGATAACTCCTGCGCACTACAAAATATCTTTCTCGCTGCACATAGCATGGATATCGGCTCTGTTTGGATAAACCAGCTAAGTGCGGGTAACTGCGATGCACCAGAGCTAAGGGAAATGCTAGAAAGTCTTGGCGTGCCTAATAACCATGCTGTATATGGCATAGCAGCACTGGGTTATTCTGCTAATCAGCCAAAGGGCATTGTGGAAAAAACTGGCAAATTTAGCATAATAGAATAAGGAGCATAAGCAATATGATAATATCAAGAGAAAAAGATAAAAGCTTCACTACGGAGATTGTAGTAGCAGAAGACAGCCAGATAAGGCCAATATTTGCAGGCCAGCCAAAAGAAGTTGGTGGTACGGGTACGGACTTTAGACCCAGCCATTTACTACTAGCTGGGTATGTTTCTTGTATGAGTGTGAATTTAAGAAATGCGCTAACTGTGGACGGCATTGAGTACGAGGACGTCATCATCTCTGCTGATATGGATAACGAAGAAGAAGGAATAAGCAAGATATATACTAAAATTGAGATAATTGCAGATATCTCCGAGGAAAAGAAACAGGAGTACATCGCAAAATCCAAGAATTGCTATGTAAAATCTCTTCTCAGCAATGAAAAACAGTTTTTTGATATGGAATAATATCTATTCCTACACTAACTAAACCAAAGCAAAGCACAAGACACCAAAGAGGTACAGAGTTTGTATCTCTTTGGTGTCTATTTTTATTATATAGCTGTGTGTGGATATGGCTTAGTATATGAAATTGAAAGGTGTTTGCTGATACACATAGTAGTTAAGCCAGTTAGTAAATAGCAGGTTGCTATGGCTACGCCAAGAAATACGCGGTTTCTGCGTTGGGTCATTGTTTGGGTAGTAGTTCTCTGGTATTTGTATTGCCATACCTCTTTCTACATCACGCTGATACTCATTATGCAGTGTGTCACGCTCATACTCGGAGTGGCCTGTTACAAAAATCTGCCTGCCATCATTGCTCTGCGCTAGGTACAGCCCAGCTTTTTCGGACACTGATAACACTTGCAACGCACTATGCTCACGTACTTTATCCAGTGGCACTGTGCTATGACGGCTATGTGGAGCCATAAAGAACTCATCAAAACCACGCAGTAGTGGGTGGTTCTTGTGCTCAATAGTGTGCTCAAAAATACCAAACTGTTTCTGTGGTAGTGGCTGTTTATCTATACCATAGTGGTAGTACAGGGAAGCCTGACTAGCCCAGCAAATGTTAAAAGTGGAGTAGACGTTTGTTTCTGTCCACGCCATTATTTGGCATAGCTCGTTCCAGTAGTTCACCTGCTCAAAAGGTAGATGTTCCACTGGTGCGCCTGTTATTATCATTCCATCAAACTTACGGTGCTTTATGCTCTCAAAGCCTATATAGAACTCAAGCAAATGTTCTTCACTCGTGTTTTTTGGTGTATGTCCACCTATTTGCAATAAAGTAAGATTTATTTGCAGTGGGGAATTGCCCAAAATACGCAGAAGCTGTGTTTCAGTTTCTATTTTCTTGGGCATTAAGTTTAAAATTACAATCTCAAGAGGGCGGATATCCTGCTTGGTAGCCCGCCCCTCTTTCATACAAAAAATATTTTCTTTTTCCAGCACAGAAAACGCTGGTAATGTGTCAGGTATTTTTATTGGCATAGTTCTTTTCCTTATGGGTGAGTGTGTTTTGTTATATTGAGTAGATTTTCTCGGGAGAAAGTATCTCGACATTGTTTTTTGTCATTATCTCAATAGCTTTGTCGTTATCTTCTACACGTAGTATGATATATGCTTTGCCACTATCGCGAGAGATAAACGCATACATATATTCTACACTAATGTTATCATCTGCTAGTACTTTTGTAACAGCAGAGAAACCACCGGGTACATCTGGTACACAGATAGCTATAACATTTGTTAGTGTAACAGTAAGTCCAGCTTTTATAAGAGTTTGCTCTGCCTCATCGGGCTTATCAACAATAATACGCAAGATACCAAAATTAGTAGTATCTGCAATGGATAGCGCACGTATGTCTATGCCTGCGTCTGCAATAATTTTTGTAATCTCAGATAGCCTACCTGATGTGTTCTCGACAAACAGTGAAAGTTGTTTAATAAGCATAACTCTACCTCCTATAGTTTTATATTATAGCTCTCGGTTGTCTATTACTCGTTTTGCTTTACCCTCGGAGCGTGGCAACTTACCTGGCTCTACCAAACGTACATTTGCATGGACGTTCAGTGTTTGTTGTAGGGCTTGGGATATGCGTTTCTCTGTCTTTTCTATATCTTTTACAGTGTCAGAGAATAGGGAAGGGGTCATCTCCACTTGTACTTCCATTATATCAAGATTATTGGCACGGTCAACAATAATCAAGTAGTTAGGGTCCATACCCAGCTCCAGTAGCACATGCTCTACCTGTGATGGGAACACATTAACACCACGGATAATTAGCATATCGTCACTTCTACCACGTGGTTTTGTCATCCTTACAGTTGTCCTGCCACATGAACAAACCTCGTGTGTTAGTGCGCAGATATCCCTAGTGCGGTAGCGTATAAGTGGCAGAGCTTCTTTACCTATACAAGTAAAAACAAGCTCGCCATATTCGCCATCTGGTAGTGGTTCTAGTGTATCTGGGTCTATTACCTCTGGGTAGAAAAAATCCTCGTTGACGTGCATGCCATTCTGTGCCTCACAGTCATAAGAAACACCAGGCCCTGCTATTTCAGAAAGACCATAGATGTCATAAGCTTTTATATCTAGTAGCTTTTCTATCTCTTTCCTCATGTTCTCCGTCCATGGCTCAGCACCCAAGATACCAGCCTTTAGTGGCAATGTTTTGGGGTCCATGCCCATATCACGGATAGTTTCGCCGATAAACATAGCATATGATGGTGTACAACATATTATGCTAGAGCCAAAATCTTCTAGTATCTGAACTTGTCGCTTAGTATTGCCAGAGGAAACAGGGATAGCTGTTGCGCCCATATATTCTGCACCATAGTGCATACCCAATCCGCCAGTGAAAAGACCATAGCCATATGAGATATGTATCATATCGTTCTTTGTACCACCAGCAGCAGAGATGGAGCGTGCAGCGCCCTCTGACCATATGTCAATATCATGCTGAGTATAGCCAACGACAGTTTGCTTGCCGGTAGTGCCAGAAGATGCATGTATACGCACTATATCGCTCTGTGGGACAGCAAACAGCCCAAAAGGGTAGTTGTCGCGCAAATCAGTCTTTACGGTGAACGGCAGTTTTGTTATATCGTCTATAGTGTGGATATCATCTGGTGTGATGCCCATTTCATCAAATTTATTCTTGTAAAAAGGAACATTTTCATATGCATTCTTTATCATTTTGATTAGTCTTGCAGACTGCACAGCATGCATATAGTCTTTGCTTGCACATTCAAACTCAGGGTTAAATATTGGCATTGTCAGTATCCTCTCTTTTTATAAATTTATTGTGAGTACCCCATTTCAAAAGCTTTCATGTTAACATCTATTGTTTGTGGTGGTACTGTAGATTTTATACAGTCTTCCCATAGCTCTTTCGGTAGCTCTAAAAACTTTGCAGCCTTGCCCAGTAGCACTAGGTTAGTCGCGCGTGGAGAACCTGCATCTATAGCCATTTTCAGTGCATCAAGAGTGTGTATATCTACACCTTTATCAGCTATCTTTGTTATAATATTCTCGGGGTAAACAGCAGCACCCATAATAACAGGCATTGGGTCCATTTGCTGTGTATTTGTGATAAGTACACCACCTTTTTTAAGGTGTGATAGCCACCTTGCAGCCTCTAGTTGCTCAAAAGAAATGATAATATCTGCCTCACCTTTTTCTATAACAGGGGAGTAGACTTTTTTGCCATATCTAACATATGTAACAACGGAGCCACCACGCTGTGACATTCCGTGAACTTCGCTTACTTTTACGTCGTAACCTTGCTCCATAAACACTTTTCCCATTAGTTTGGATGCAAGCAGTGTGCCTTGTCCGCCGACACCTACTATCAATATATTTTTAATTGTATCTGACATTTATTAGCCCTGTCCTTTCTCAATTGCACTAAAATTACAAGCTTTGGAGCAAATCTCGCAACCAAAACACTGGATAGCATCGATAGTTGCTTTTGTCTTGCCGTTTTCATCTTTTGTAAGAGAAAGTGCAGGACAGCCCACTTTTAGACAGCCTTTACAGCCAACACATTTGTCGTTGTTAATCTGCATAGGTGTCATACGTTTAACAGATTTTAGTAGTGCACAAGGTCTGCGAGCGATAACAAGAGATGGCTCCTCGGCATTTAGCTCTGCCTCTACAGCTTTTGCAGCACCCTCAACATCATACGGGTCAACTACTACCACACGGTTAATGCCTATAGCTTTTGCCAGCGCTTCTAGGTCTAGTTGTGCGGTTGGCTCACCACTGATAGTATAGCCGTTTACTGGGTTATTTTGGTGGCCTGTCATACCTGTTATTGAGTTATCAAGCACAAGAACAGTGGACATACCCTTGTTATATACAATGTCTATAAGACCTGTGATACCAGAATGTGTAAATGTAGAGTCACCAAGAACAGCGATGGATTTTTTAGCAGCTTCTTTGCCACGTGCTAGGTTGTAGCCGTGTAGACCACTAACAGACGCACCCATACATACACAGAAATCTATCATAGATAGTGGTGCTTGTGAGCCAAGTGTGTAGCAACCGATATCGCCACTTACATATAGGCCAAATTTCTTTAGAGCATAGAACATACCACGGTGTGGACATCCTGCACATAGCACTGGTGGGCGAGGTGGTATAGCATCTTCCAGCACATCAAACTCGTTGCTGTTATCGCAGATAGCTTTTGCAATAGTAGCTTGTGAAAACTCACCGCATAGGCTAAAGATATCTTTGCCGATAACCTCTATGTTGTTTTTGCGACAGAAAGTTTCTATAATATCGTCCATTTCTTCTATAACATATAGTTTATCTACATTCTGTGAAAAGTCTTTTATCATATTAAGTGGTAGTGGGTTTACCATACCAAGTTTTAGGTAGCTTGCATTTTCACCCATAGCCTCATGCGCGTATACATATGATGTACCACTAGCTATAATACCTATTTTTTTGCTGTTATACTCTATGCTGTTAATGCCACTTTTCTCTGCATATTCAGCAAGTTTTAGCAGACGTTCTTCTACTATTGGGTGTCTAACACGTGCCATAGCAGGCATCATAACATTTTTTACAACATCTTTTTTATACTCACGTAGTGGAACTTCTTTTCTATCAGAAAGCTCTACTATAGAGCGTGAGTGTGAAATTCTCGTAGAAAGACGGATAAACACTGGTGTGTCAAAATCCTCTGATACATCATAAGCAAGCTTAGTGTATGCAAGACATTCAGCAGAGTCTATTGGCTCTAGCATTGGTAACTTTGCAGCTATTGCGTAATGGCGAGAGTCCTGCTCGTTCTGTGATGAGTGCATGCCAGGGTCATCGGCAACAGCACAGACCATACCACCATTTACACCCATATATGCAGATGTGAAAAGTGGGTCAGCAGCAACGTTTAAACCAACGTGTTTCATAGCTGTAAAGCTCCTAGTACCACCAGTGCACGCACCAAAAGCAACTTCATACGCTACTTTTTCGTTTGGTGCCCACTCAGAGTATATCTCTTTGTACTGCACAACACTCTCTGTTATTTCTGTGCTGGGTGTGCCAGGGTAAGAGGATACTACGTTTACACCAGCTTCGTAAAGTCCTCTTGCTATCGCTTCGTTTCCAAGTAATAAGGCTTTCATATTTATTAATGCTCCGTTCTGCTACAGGATACACCCATAGCTATGTTTAAATTATGTTTTAAATAATTGGTAGACTGACATATTATATTGATTATCAGACTATTTGCGCAAGTCTAGCACACGCTGTGCTTTGCCTGTAAATCTTTCAAGTGACTTTGGCTCTGCAAGGCTTACTTTTACATCAATACCCAGTACATTGCGTACTTTGTGCTGTATGCGTTTTTGTAGTGCCTCTAGCTCACCATATCGCTCTAGCAGGCTAGCGTCTATTAGCTCCACACGGATTTCCAGTGTATCCGCATAGCCCTCTCTGCGTACTACTAGCTGGTAGTGTGGCCCAATATGCGCCATACCAACAAGCACACTCTCTACCTGAGTAGGGAACACGTTTACACCACGTATCTTTAGCATATCATCGCTACGTCCAATAATCTTACTCATTCTAGCACTTGTTCTGCCACATTCGCAAGTATCATAGTTTATAGTGGTGATATCTTTTGTTCTGTACCTAAGCATTGGGATACCGCGTTTTGTAAGTGTGGTAACTACCAGCTCACCAGTAGCACCCTTATCAAGAGTTTCTTTTGTTGCAGAGTCTATGACTTCGCACATAAAGTGGTCCTCGTTAATATGTAGTCCGTCACGCATATAACATTCGCCAGACATACCAGGGCCATTAAGCTCCGACATACCATAGTTATCTGTAGCAAAGAAACCATTTCCCCAGCCATTTTCTATCTGCGTACGCATCTCCGGTGTACAGCCCTCACTGCCTAGGAGTCCGATGTTTATCTTGTAACTATCCATAGGGAACTCACCCTGCAAGTCCCTTGCACTCTCTGCAAGATATAGACAATAAGAAGGGGTAGCGACTATCGCATTAGTACCAAAATCACGCATAAACTTCAGCTGTTTTTCTGTGTTGCCAGATGATGTTGGTACTACAGTTGCACCTATTTTTTCTAAGCCATAGTGCAGACCTAGCGCACCTGTAAACATACCATACCCAAAGCAAATTTGCACAATGGTTTCATCAGAAGCACCACCAGCAACAGCAAGGCGTGCTACTTGCTCGGACCAATGTTCCAAGTCCTCTTTGGTGTAGCCCACAACAGTTGGATTGCCAGTAGTACCAGAAGATGCATGGACACGCACCATTTCTTTCATTGGCACGGAAAACAGCCCAAAAGGATATGTATCTCGCAAATCTTCCTTTGTGGTGTATGGGATGTACTGAATGTCAGAAAGTGTTTTAATTTTATCAGCCGTAACACCTGCTGATGCAAGGCGTTTGTTGTAAAATTCTACATTTCTGTCACAATAGTCAACAAGCAGTTTCAGCCTCTCAAGTTGCAGTTTTTCAAGGTCGCCACGTGGCATGGTTTCCATTTCTTTATTCCAAATACTAGGTTTCATCGCTATATGTTACCTTTCTTTATAATACAATAAATGTATTCTATAGTATATTACTACTTTTTTGTGTAGTTGTAAAGATTTTCTTGATATTTATTACCAAACTTTGCTAAAATTAACTCAAAAGTAATATTATTGCGTTGTCACTGCATCTGATTTATAAAATTCTAGGTTAAGCTCACTGCTTTTTAGTTTTAGTTTTGTTGCCAGTAAGCTAACAAGCATAGTGATAGCAAAAGATGATATCATAGCAAGGCACGCAAAAACAGAGCCGAGGTCAACCAGTTTCCCCAGTAGAGGGATAGCAACATCTGGGAAGAAAAGCTTGCAAACAAGTGGTGGTAGTGCAACTAAAAAACCTGTTAGCATACCAGCCCATGCACCAGCTTTGTTTATTTGTTTCCAGTATAGTGACAATAGGTATGGTGCAAGGAAAGCACCGGATATTACACCCCAAGAGTATGACATCATATCCAGTATGGGTGTGTCGCTATTTGCGATGAAGTATGATAGAACTACAAATAATAAGCAGAGTACTTTTGTAACTATAGCAGCTGTTCTTTTATCCATAGTAGGGAATAGGCGAGAGGTGATTAAGTCCATAGTAAGTGTAGAAGACGCTGTGATAGTAATAGAAGAAAGTGTAGAAACAGAGGCAGCGATAAGTAGCACTAGCACGAGTCCTATTATAATAACTGGCAAGTTTGCAGATAGTAGCACGTTTGGGATAAGGTAGTCTGTCTTGCCAGCGCCTATATCTGGTAGTTCATCAAGGGAGCTGTAGAAAAGGCGTGATAGCGAGCCAATGAAATACCCACCACCAGCAACTACAAGCGCGAACACAGTGGATATTACAGTACCACGTTTTACTTCTTTGTCATCACGTATACCATAGTATTTATGTATCATTTGTGGGAGACCCCATGTACCAAAAGATGTCATTAGTATAGTGGCTACAAGTGTGATATAGTTTGTAGGTGTAAGAGCTAGCTCGCTTGTTTTTGCTGTGATAGTCTCAAGCCCTGTAACCAAGCCACCTACTTGTTCACTACGTACTACGAGCACTATAAGTGCAGACACACCACCAAGCATAAGAATTCCCTGTATAAAGTCAGCTTTTAGTGTAGCTGCATAGCCACCAAGTGTTACAATAGCAGCAGAGGCTATAGCTATAACTATCATGGTGGTTTGCTCGTCAACTTTTAGCAATACAGAACAGACACTGGTAAGGCCCTTGTATACGGACGCAGAGTATGGCAAAAGGAAGATAAATATGATAGCAACACTAAATAGTTTCATAGAGGACGAGCCGAACTTTTTCTCGAAAAACTGTGGCATGGATTTGATTTTTAGTCGTCTGGTTATTTCTCTGGTGCGGTTTGCAAGAACCATCCATGCTAGCAGTGAGCCAAACAGTGCATTGCCTATACCCACTAGCACACCCCATAGACCATAGTTCCAGCCTGTACCACCAGCATATCCTATAAACATAACGGCACTAAAATATGCAGTACCATATGATAGGGCAGAAACCCATGCACCTGCATTTCGTCCACCCACAGTAAAGTCTGTAATATTTTTGCTGGATTTACTGCTTACTACCCCTATGCCAAATATAAGGAGCATGTACGCAACAATTATTATCCAAATAGTAGTTTCTTGAGACATAAAAGACCTCTTTTCAGTTTTGTAGTTTAAGTTTAAAACGTTACGCTTTAAATGACTAAAGCGATTATAACATATTTTCATTGATTTTGCAAGTCTTTTTTTATAGTTTCATGCTAAATAATGTGTTATTTTTCTATCAAAAAATGTTTGACAATATAAGTTGTGTTTGTTATACTATACCGTGATTTACAGTGGTTATAACTATTTACAGAACGGAGCATAAAATGGAAACAATCATTTTTGTATTAGAAATTCTAGGAGTTATTACTTTTTCTATATCTGGAGCAATAATAGCAATAAAAAAATCTACGGACCTATTTGGGGTTATTTTTTTAACTATAGTATCTGCTGCAGGTGGTGGTATGGTTCGTGATGTAATCATTGGTAAAATTCCACCCAGCATTTTTGAAAACTATATTTTTGCGTTGATATCGTCGATATGTGCGGTGGGTGTTTTCGTGTTAATATCCATGAAAAAACAATTTTTCTTTTCCTTGCAAGACCATATTGATAATGTAATAAATGTTTTTGACGCGCTAGGACTGGGTGTATTTACAGTCAATGGTATGAATGTCGTGCTAGCC
Organism: uncultured Oscillospiraceae bacterium; assembly: GCA_964369345.1. GTDB lineage: Bacteria > Bacillota > Clostridia > Oscillospirales > Ruminococcaceae > Angelakisella. Next base: position 14,970 of record CAYJFF010000008.1, on the reverse strand, counting down.
TCCAGCATAGAAGCCGATGCATTCCTTACTATATTTGTAGGGTTATGCACAGGCGTAGGTGGTGGTATCTTGCGTGATGTTTTTGTAAATGACGTGCCTTTTGTTCTACGCAAAAGGGTGTATGCGGTAGCATCTTTGTCAGGTGGTACAGTGTACTTTATATTATACCATATCTCAGCACTCAGCGATGTAATATCTGTTACTGTAGGTATATTAATAGTATTTACAATACGTATGTGCGCAACTAAGTTCAAGTGGGATTTACCGAAGATTGTTCTACCAGAATAAATATAATAATAACAAAAACACTCTTGTTAAGACTTGCACAAAGTCCTAGCGAGAGTGTTTTTTATTACTTGTTTAGTTATCAGTAAAATATTTATTTTCAAATTCTGCTATAGATATTGGGCGAGAGTATAGATATCCCTGTGCATACTCACAGCCTATAGATTTTAGGAAATCTACCTGTGCCTGTTCTTCTATACCTTCTGCTACTACACGCATTTCCAGGCTATGTGCGAGCTTGACAATGCCATCTACTACTAGCTCACCACGCTTGTCGTACTTGGTGTTTGCAAAAAAACTTCTGTCTAGCTTCAGTATATCAATTTCAAAATTTTTGAGCAAGCCAAGTGATGAGTAGCCAGCACCAAAGTCGTCCATAGATACTATAAAGCCCTTACTATGTAGGTCGTTTAGCAGTTTATCTAGCAAGTTATCATTTTCTAGTATAGTAGACTCTGTTAGCTCTATTTCTATCAGGCTATGCGGAACTTCATATCTGTCCACAATCTCAGATATTTCGCTCACAAAATTATCGTTTTCTAGATGTACTCGTGAGAAGTTGATAGAAACAGGTACACATTCTATACCTCTTTGTAACCACTGTTTTATAGCACTACAAACAGCTTTAAGCACGCACTTATCAAGGCTTACAATAAAGCCATTTCTCTCGAACAAAGGTATGAAAACATCTGGGAAAATCATAGTTCCGCTACTGTCTATCCATCTCACAAGTGCTTCTGCACCTATTAAATTTCCGTCAGCGATACCCATTTTGGGCTGGAGATATGCAATAAATTCTTTGTTATTTAGAGCCTCTTCCATTTTATTTGCAATATCTGCCTGCTCTCTTAGTTGCTTTTTGAATTTATCGTCATAATCATATACTATCTGTCCTTTTTTCTCTTTGGACATACTGTGCGCCATGCTAACCTTGTTTACGATATCATCGACGTCTTGCTCACCTTTCTCTATAAAATACCTGCCATATTTAAAAGAAAGCTGATGATGAGCAAGCTCTGGTATTGTTTGCTTGAAATAAGACTCGTAAATATGTGTGTTTTCTTCTAAATTATCAAGGAATCCATTGCCAGAGAAGAACATAAACTCGTCTATACCTGTGCGCGCAACTATCAGCGTTTCCTCATCAACAGATTCGCTCACGGACTTAAATGTTTTAAGCACAAGATTACCAATATCAAAACTAAACAGCTCGTTTATAGCCTTGAAATTATCTACATCGCATTTAATTATTGTATAGCTGTTTTCTGGGTGCTCTTTTAGAGTTTCCGTCATATGCTTTTTGAGTTTTGTAAGGTTGGGCAGTTTTGTCAGCTCGTCGTAGTAGGCAACATGCTCTATTTTCTTTATGTTATTAATATGGGAATAGACGATATACGCCATAAAAGCAAGCAAAACAGCGCAAATAGCTATACTAACAACAGTAAGCGTATTCGCAAGATTCCTTGTGCCTTGCTCTACTTGCGATTCATCAACTACCATCACTAGCGTCCAGTCGTTATATGCTAATGGAGTGTACACCGCTATACGCGTTACTCCATCTATTTCAAAGTATGTTACTCCACCTTGTTTATTTGCAAGGTTTGCTCTAATGTTATCATAGGAGTCATTGTTCAGGAACTGCACATCTGGCTCACGTAGTCTCTCTAGGGGTATGTATTCATCTGTGGTAGAAAAAACTTCTACTCCATCGATATTAGTTATCATAGCATAGCCACTATCATACATTGTTTCGCTTATGCGGTCGGTAATGATATCGAGCGGATACTCAGCAAAGAGTATTCCTATTATCTCGCCATTTTCATACAGAGGGGTAGCGATATCAATAATTGTATTATTAAATGTAGACTTTCCACTTATACCAGATGAGACCCCAGCATATATAAGCGAATTTTTAAAACTAGCATTCTCAGAAAAATCGCAAGGTTTTGCCTTTGATGAAATTGCGTTTCCGTTTGTATCTAGGAAATACATCTCTGTAAAATATGTATTCTCTAGCTGAACAGCAAGGTAATCATAAACTTCATCTACTTCTAGCTCTGTTTCTGTTATTGAGTCTGCAATACTGGTGAAAATATCCTTACTTCGTTCAAACTCTAGGCTTATAAGCTGCTCTTGATGTGCCAAACGCACTTCTAAATCGCTTTTTATCGATAAATACAGCTCGTTATTCATATTTTGATAAAGCTGTAGAAAAAGATATATGATAATTGTAAAAACAACAATAATTAAAAATTTTATTATTTTATAATTGAACTTATTAAGTTCACTCACAACAAGCACCTCCAAAACAGATTGCTAACAGTCATACACAAAATATAAAGCGAGATTTATATATTTCTAGTTTAACTTCTCGCTTGCAAATCGCCTATACTATTAACTACAACATTATAAACTACATAATGTTACATACCTATTATCGACAGTATTTCAAATAAAATAATATAAGTTACTAATTGTTTCGAATATCGATGCAATAAATCGCTTTTTTGCTAGTTGAGCACCTTAATAATGGCTTATACATCACAAATTAAAAGAATTTCTCTGGTATTGAGCCAATAAATCAGCTATAAGTTTTATAGAGTTTGAAATATACTTATCTTTGTGGTATACTAAGCTAAAGTGTCTGTTCCATTCATCGGTATCTAGGCGCATGATAAATATTTCCTTGCTTTCTATCTCTTTTTTCAGGAGACGCTCAGACAGTACAGCCAAACAGTTATTATACATTATGGCATGTTTCATAGCCTCTGGGAATGGTGCTTCTACCTTTCTGTGGATATCTATGCCATGCTTAGCAAGATAGTTATCAAACCGTGCGCGTGTGCCACTGCCTTTTTCCCTAACTACAAAATCACGACCCTCAAGGTCCATAGCAGTAAATGAGGTTCTATGTGCAAATTCATGGTCGCTACTAAATGCGAGTACTAGGTGGTCGTCCATTATAGGCTGAAAAATAATATCATCACTCTGAACATTTCCCTCTACCAGTGCTATATCCATCTCGCCCAGTAATATTTTTTCTTCTATAACATGTGTGTTATATATAAAAGATATCAGGTCTACGTCGGGTTTCATTAACTGAAAATCTTTTAATAATTGTGGCAATATACAGCAACCGCATGTTATAGTAGCACCAAGCCTGATATGTTCAATACTCGACTGTTCACTCATTACAGATTGCAGAGTATCAAACTCACTTACAACCTTTTTTGCATATCTTTGCAGTATGCGCCCACTCTCTGTGATGTATAGTCTCTTGGATAGACGCTCAAAGAGTAGTGTACCATAGCATACCTCTAGGTCTTTTATAATTTGGCTTATTGTAGATTGCGAAAAGTGTAGTTTTTCGGCAGTGTGGCTCATGCTATTACAGCTAGCTACCTCTAAAAAGACACGCAAATGTCGTATTGTCATCTTTACCTCCGTAATAAAGCTTAAAAATTTAATATATTGTTATTTTTGCATATATCGCTTTTTCCGATAATTATTATTCAATAATATCGCTTTTTTTTATGTTTGTCAAATGATATACTATACTAGAAGGCACGAAACTATAAGTTAATGAAAGTGGAGGAGCAGTCAATGAAAGTTTTGATTATTGGTGGAGTTGCAGCGGGAACAAAGGTTGCAGCTAAGCTAAAAAGAGAGGACCCAAGCACAGAGGTTGCTATTATAACTAAGAGCAAAGATATTTCATATGCAAGCTGTGGCATGCCATATTATGTTGGTGATGTTGTAAAGGAAAAATCGCAACTTATAGTAAACACACCACAGGCATTTGAACAACTGGTGGGCGTAACTGTTATTACAGAAACAGAAGTAACAAATGTAAACCCTACTACAAAAACTGTGACAGCAACAAACCTTATAACCAACGAACAAGTAGAATATATATACGATAAACTTGTAGTAGCAAGCGGTACATCACCTATCAAGCCTAGTATTGAGGGCGTAGAGCTTGAGAACGTGTTTACACTACATGCTATAGAAGATGCAGTAACAATGCGTACTGCTATAGAGGCAGGTGGCATTAAGCGTGTGCTAATAGCAGGTGCAGGCTACATAGGGCTGGAAGCAGCAGAGAACTTACATGCATTAGGTATTAGGGTAACAATGATAGACAAGGCAGAGCATATATTGCCAAATGCGCTAGACCCTGAGATTTCTGACTACCTAGAAAATAGAATGGCACAAGTAGGTGTAATGCCATTTACAGGAGTAACACTTGAGAGTATTACAGGGGATAGTAAAGTAGAAAAAGTCCTAACAAGCAAAAGAGCTATGAAAACCGATGCTGTGCTGCTAGATATGGGAATAAAGCCAAATACTGCATTCCTAGAAAACTCTGGTGTTGCTATGGAAAACGGTGTAATAGTTACAGATAGCTATATGAGGACAAGCATGCAAGATATCTATGCTGTTGGAGACTGTGCTCAAGTGCACAGCAAGCTAACAAACAGCAATGTTTGGTCACCAATGGCAACTACAGCAAGTGCTGTGGGTCGTGTACTAGCACAGAATATAGCTGGCAAACATATAGAGTTTGTTGGTGTTATGGGCACGAGCATAGCAAAGCTACCGGGCGATGTTAACCTTGCTCGCACAGGCTATACAGAAACATCGGCAAAAAAAGCTGGCTATGACGTGGAAACTGTGTTAATAGCAACGGACGACAAAGCAAACTATTACCCAGATGCAGGTGTTATAATTATCAAGCTTGTAGCAGATAAAAACACTCGTAAAATATTGGGTGCACAAGTGCTGGGTAACCACGCAGTAGACAAGGTTATAGATATAGTAGTTACTGCGATGTCGCTAGGTGCAACAGTGGAGCAAATACAGGGTATGGATTTTGCTTATTCACCACCATTCTCCACAGCAATACACCCACTTACTACAGCAATTAATGTTTTGATAAATAAAATGGATGGCAAACTAAAATCTATGACACCTACCGAGTATAAAAACATAGATATCACAGAATACAAAGTAGTTGATATAAGTAGAAAACCAGCAGTCGCAGGTGCAGATTACATCAGCCTTGCAAACTTGCAAGAAGAAACTGCCAAGTATGCAAAGGACGATAAACTGCTATTAGTATGCACGAAGGGCAGACGTGCGTACCTTGCACAAAACAAGCTAGAGAGCTATGGTTTCACAAATACAGTTGTGCTAGAGGCTGGCACTACATTTACAGAGATTGATTTGACAAAATAAAATAACAAGTGAGGTACAAGCTATGGCAACATTAACTATAAGTGCAGAGAACGAGAAAAGAGTAAAAGGAATGGGTTTCCTAAGTAATAAGGGAACTGATGAGTTTTCTGCTAGGGTTATCACAGTAAACGGCAAAATAACTGCAAATCAGCAAAAAGTAATAGGAGAAGCCGCAGAGCTATATGGTAATGGTATTGTTACTTTTACTACAAGGCTTACCATAGAGGTGCAAGGTGTACACTATGATAACATAGAGAAATTCCAGGAGTATATAGCAAAAGCAGGGCTGAAAACAGGTGGTACAGGCTCACGCGTGCGTCCTGTAGTTGCGTGCAAAGGCACTACTTGCCAGTATGGTCTGTGTGACACTTTTGGTCTTTCCGAGAAAGTACACAACGACTTTTTCGAGGGCTACCATACTGTCTTGCTACCACATAAATTTAAAATAGCGGTGGGTGGATGTCCAAATAACTGTGTAAAGCCAAACCTAAATGATATAGGTATCATAGGGCAGTTAGTACCAAACTATGACGAAGATATGTGTAGTGGATGTAAAGTATGTGCTGTAGAAAAAGCCTGTCCAATAAAATGTGCAAAGCTAGAAGACGGTGTATTAGTGATAGGCGAAGAATGTAACAACTGTGGTCGCTGTATAGGCAAGTGCCATTTTGATGCAATAGAGGACGGAACACCTGGCTATAAAATCTATATTGGTGGTAGATGGGGCAAACGTGTTGCACATGGTATAGAGCTAACAAAAATATTTAAGACCGAAGAAGAAGCACTAAGTGCTGTAGAAAAAGCTATTCTATTCTACAGAGAAAAAGGTGTAACAGGTGAGCGTTTCTCGGACACTATAGAAAGATTGGGTTTTGACGCTGTTAATAACGAGATAATATCCGATGATATTTTACAGAGAAAGCAAGAAATAATAGATGCACCACTGCACAAAGTGGGCGGAGCTACTTGCTGATTATAAGTATATATAAAAGAGCCACCGAGTGATTTCGGTGGCTCTTGCAATTATAGTATGAAATTCAATATATCTTCTGTCTGCTCTGCGATGTAGTCAGCACCAGATTCTTGTAGTTCTTCTAGGTTGCCATACCCATATAGCACACCTATGGAGTCCACACCAGCTTGTTTTGCGCCAATAATATCATGCTCACGGTCACCAACCATCACTACTTGCGATTTATCTGTGATAGATGCAGATTTAAGCGCATACTCAATAATATCGCCTTTTTTTGATAGAGATAAATCCATAGTAGCACCAGCTATATAGGTGAAATACTTTGCTATACCAAAATTCTCTGCTATTATTTTTGCAAAATGCTCTGGTTTTGAAGTAGCCATAATGATTGTCTTACCACTATTATATAGTTTGCTCAATACAGTTTCTATATTGGGATACAACGAATTTTCGTAGATGCCCTTAGTTGCAAATCTCTCACGGTAGAAATCTATGCCTTGCTTAGCTTCCTCATCTGTACAGCCATAAAATTTTCTGTATGACTCATCAAGTGGGGGACCAACAAAACGACGTAGCTTTGTCAAATCCTCCTCGGCTTTACCCAGCTTTTCTAGCGAATAGGCAACACATTTTACTATGCCAGGTGCAGAATCGGTTAGTGTTCCATCAAGGTCAAATAAAACAACATTGTAGTTTTTCATCAAAACGCTCCATTATAAATTAAATTTACCAGCTTAGTCATCATAAAGTAAAAAAAGAATAAGCGGTAGGGAATAGCTGTATCAAGTTAAATTTTTGTAATATATACAAAATATGGTGCATACACACGGTTGGCAGAGTCTATAAAATGAGATTTTAGATATGTAGCGCCTTTTTCTAAGTCTAGCTCAAAAGCGATAAACTCATCGCTATCACTAACCTCAGCTTCTACACTATGCCCAGCTATAGACAGCTCAGCCTTAACGATATCCAGTGCATGACCACCCTGATAATATTTATACTCTTGTGGCTCTATGCACTCAGCAGTGAACTCGATATCATTGTTATTTATATCTATATCGCTGCGTATTGCACGTGGGTAGTCCCTAGACCAACGGCGTAGCTCAAAGCGGTATTTACCAGTTCTCTTTACAAGTATCTCCCAGTATCCAGAGCATGTAATGCCCTCACGCACATGCGCTTGATGCCACGCTGTGTTGCTCTCTGGGTTTCTAAGGTCATGTGCAGTAATAACAGCTTCATTTTTGCCTATATGTATAGGAACTTCATCATCAAACTGTTCAGAAACAATCGCCCACCAGTCATTATACTCCTCACGTAGCTCTTTTACTACTTTTGGGTAGTGAGCAGCTACGTCATTTCTTTGCTCTTTATCTTCGTGCATATCATATAGCTCAACACCGTTTACCAGTCTCCAACGGTTGGTCATAACAGCACTTTTACGCCATTTTTGTGGGGTAGTAACACGTTGTGAGTCCGTAACAATAGTACGCTCACGCAAATCTTTGTAGTGGAGCAGTGGCACCAAACTTGTTCCATGGAAAGTGTGTAAACCAGCCTTTACATCACAGTAATCTAGCAATGTGGGCATAATGTCTATACTTGCTGTAAGTGTGCTGATGTCCCTACCTTTGTTCTGGTTGTCAGCGTCATATCTGATAAAGAATGGTACACGGTGCCCACCATCATATTCTGAGCCTTTACCGCCACGTAGCCCCCAGTTATAGCCTTCTATAGCAAAGCTCATAGCGTTTCTGGTTATACCGCTTGCAGTGCCGTTGTCAGTCATAAATATAACGATAGTATCTTCAAGTATATTAAGTGTTTCTAAGTGGTTTATCATCTTGCCAAAGTTTTCGTCTATGTTAGTAATCATAGCATAGAAACGTTTACGATGCTCACTAATATCTGTCACATCGCTATACATGTCCAAGTATTTTTGTGGTACATTTAGTGGTGTATGCGGTGCGTTACAAGTTATATAGCAGAAAAAAGGCTCGTCCTTATTTTCTTCTATGAATTTCATACCCTCATCAAAGAATACATCTGTGCAGTATCCAGTGAATTTTTGTGGCACGCCATCAACGCTGTATGTGTCATCAAAATAGTCGTTGCCCCAGTGGTCAGGCAACTGGGAGATACCGCCACCGCCATGTGTTACGCTGGTTTGGAAACCACGGTCACAGGCACGGTATGGGTATGTATCGCCTAAGTGCCATTTGCCGAAAATACCTGTTTTATAGCCATCTTCGCTTAGTGCAGTAGGGAGTGTCCACTCGTTTTCACGCAAGAGCGAGCGACCACCTACAGTGTGCCATACACCAGTGCTGTTGGCATAGTGCCCAGTCATTAGAGTAGAGCGAGTAGGCGCACAAGTAGGACCTACATGGTAGTTAGTCATGTGTGTGCTATTGTCATAAAAGGCATCGATATTCGGAGTTATTACCCATGGGTTTCCAGTGCACCCCAAGTCGCCCATACCCTGGTCATCAGTCAACACCCATACAATATTTGGTCTTCTCATTTGTTTGTCCTCCTAATTTATGTTAATGGTATATTAAGGATATCGCATAGTCCTATATAAATTTGAGAATAACGGTCTTTTAGATATTCAACACTACTGCTACTCAGTACAGTATCTGAGTAATCATACTCAACAGATGGCATAATGATGCGCATTGTGGTACCTTTTTTTGTAGGGATGTATACCAAATTGCCACCCATACGGCACATAGTGCTATATGAAACTGCAAGCCCCAGCCCAGCTCCATGCTGATGCTCACGCTCGGTGTCTTCATTGATGTGCAGTTTGAACAGGTTATCTATAACATCTTGTGGTAGTCCCACACCATTATCAGATATTTCGAGCATAGTGTTACCACCAATATCATATCCATATATATTAACCGTCACGCCAGCGCCTGCATATAGGTAGCTGTTTGAGATTATATTCATAATGACATTTGTTATATTCCTAAAATTGCAGTCTACATACACCGTGCTCTCTGGCAATGTATATGTAAATGCAAGTCCCTCTTTATGAAGTAGGGTAGTAGTAGCTTCCATAACTTGTGCAAGGTTATCCCAGTAGTCTATTTCCTGGGAAATATTAGCCTTTTGGTTATAGCGAGAGATATTATCAGAAGTACGCAAGATATTATAGCATTTTGATACTATTGAGGATAATTCTTGATTTACTTCGTGACAATCCGTACCTTGTAGCTTATATGTTGCAAAATTAATTGATGTTATGATATCATTTATATTTCTACGCAAAGTTTGTGACTCAAAAATCTGTTTTGTATCTTCTAGCATATCTTTTATTTTTGTGATTTTTTCGGGATTGTTACCAGATACAGACGGAACATAAAACACATATGCGCCCAGTATTTTTCCATCAAACTCCAGAGGAGAAAAGGCTAGCTCACCTTGTTGATAGTTAGAGATTTTTATAGATTTACGGAAATTTTCTCCTTTTTCTATTTTCAAAGCACTATCCATTATATCCTCATAGACAAGCAAGTTTCGTATATCAGAAAAAGCGGCATCAAGAAAAAACTGTTTACCATATTCGTTGTCAGCCATAGTACCCAGAGAGGTATTGACTGCCCACACAGGGAAACAAGCTTTACTATATAATTTATTAAATTCTAGCAAGATATTGTCAGGCAATTGCATTATTGTCCTCCATACAGTAGCGGATAAAAATCCATTTAGACTATTATATCACAAAAACACCAAAATGTATTGTTAAGAATTTGAAAACTTTACAGGGTAAACCTGCTAGAAATCAATTGGAAATGCATAAAGAACGCAAAAACTGCACTCAACTGGTTATTCGTATGGTATTACACCATATATAACTAATTGGGTGCAGCTTGATTTTATTTAGTAATTAATCTTCGTTTAGTTTTTTTGCGTCTTCTACTACTGCACTCTCTAGGTTAGCAGGGAGTAGTTCATATCTTTCAAATTCACTAGTGAACATACCTCTACCCTGTGTAACAGAGCGTAAGAAAGTAGAAAAGTCAAACATTTCGCTCATTGGTGCCTCTGCCAAAATCTCTTGCAAACCGTCCTCGGTAGGGTTCATACCCATTACACGGCCACGGCGTTTGTTTAGCTCACCTAGAATATCACCAGTATTATCATCAGGAGCATAGATCTTAACGCTAGCAATAGGCTCTAGTAGTGCGGGACCTGCCTGTGCAAGACCAGCTTTGTATGCTAGTGATGCAGCCATTTTAAAAGCCATCTCAGATGAGTCTACTGGGTGGTACGAGCCATCTACCAGAGTTGCTTTTAGTCCTACAACAGGGTAGCCAGCTATTACACCGTGTTTCATGCTATCGAGCAGACCTTTTTCTACAGCAGGGAAGTAGTTCTTTGGTACAGCACCGCCAAATACTTTTTCTTCGAATGTTAGTCCGTCGCTGTCACAAGGCTCAAACTCAATCCAAACATCACCGAACTGTCCATGTCCACCAGATTGCTTTTTGTGTCTGCCTTGTACCTTTACTTTTTTGCGAATTGTCTCACGGTATGGTACTCTTGGTTTCTCCAGAGTTACTTCTATACCAAATTTCGCTTTTAGCTTGGATACAATTACATCTAGGTGTTGCTCACCCAGTCCGCTTATTAGTTGCTGTTTAGTCTCTACGTTATTTACATAGCTCAGCGCTGGGTCCTCCTCAGCAAGCCTTGAAAGTGCCTGAGCTATTTTTGCCTCATCATTCTGGTTGCTTATCACCAGTGACATTGTCAGGCAAGAGCTAGGGAAAACAGCTGGTTTACAAGTCAGTATATTTTTGGGGTCGCACAGGGTATCACCTGTAATAGCAGTAGGTAGTTTTGTTATAGCGCCTATGTCGCCAGCGGCTATGTAGTCCACTTCTTCTTGTTTTCTACCACGTACTATTAATAGCTTGCCCATTTTCTCAGCCTCGCCTGTGCGCGCATTAACCATGTTGTCACCAGCATTTAGCTTGCCAGACAGCACTTTTATGAAAGATAGCTTGCCAACAAATGGGTCTGCAACAGTCTTGAAAATAATAGCAGCGAATGGCTTATCTTCATCACAGCGAAGGCCTATTTCCTCGCCATTTTTTATAGCAGGCTCCATGCGCTGTTCAGCAGCTGTCGGTACTATGTGTAGCATTGCATTTAGTAGTGGGTGGATAGCCTCTGTAGTAACAGCAGAGCCACAGAAAACAGGGTCGATAGTACCTTCTTTAATACCATCATGCACGCCCTTGCTTATTTCTTCTTCTGTAAATGCCTCACCCTCGAAAAATTTATCCATTAGTTCTTCGTTGGTTTCTGCAATAGCTTCATAGAGATTGTTTTTCATCTCCTCTATATATTCAGCGGCAGCCTCTGGAAGTGGTCTTTCCTTACGCTGTCCGGTAGTGTCGTATGCAAATACATCATTGTTTACAAGGTTTACATAGCAAACAACTTTTTGGTTTTCTACATATGGTACAACTATGGGGCACACAGTCTTACCAAATGTTGCTTTCATTTGTGTTAGTACTTTGTTAAAGTCCGCATTTTCTCTATCCATTTTATTAACATAGAACATACGGTTTTTGCCCATTTTGCAGGCTAGTTTATACGCTTTTTCGGTGCCTACGCTAACACCGGATTTACCGGAAATAACTATGAGCACAGTTCCTGCGGCACGTATACCCTCTATCATTCCAACCTCAAAATCAAAAAGACCTGGGCAGTCGATAAGGTTAATTTTTGTGCCTTTCCATTCTAGTGGTGCCACAGCTGAGGAGACGCTAACCTGACGCTTGATTTCTTCTGGATCAAAGTCGCATACAGTGTTACCATCAACAACACGTCCGAGGCGCTCTGCTGTGTGTGCTCTGTACAACATTGCCTCTGTCAGTGAGGTTTTACCTGCTCCGCTGTGGCCCGTTACAGCCACGTTTCTGATATTATCCGCTGTGTAATGGTTCATAAAAAGATTCCCCTTCCTGTATCACCTCTATGGGTGTAAAAAAATATTCAAGGCAGTCATTAGCCTTGAGCATAGTATAATACTTTTTAGTGAATATTACAAGTATTTTTTTACAACAAAAGATTAAATTAGTGTTTTTACCATATTTATGGTACATATATTGTAAGATTGTATAATTGTTACGCTCTTTCAATTTACATTTTATACACATTTAAAATTTTTGTAAAAGTATTGTTATTAGTAATAAAACATATAAAACACAAGCGATATTGAGCATATATAAATCATTCCTCTATGTATTTCATAATTAAATGTAAATTTCTTTTTAACAAACCTTAATACATTTTCTTGTTTTCTTGACAATATATTTATTGCCTTGTATAATGTACTTTGTAGTGTTTTACGAAGATGTTCTTAGTAAAATTTAACAAACTTATATATTAATGAAATGGAGATTTATATGCCCTGTGTTAATGTAGAAAAATGTCCTTGTACAAGTACTGGTTGTGACAACCACGGTATTTGTTGCAAATGTGTAAAAAGACATTCCGAGAAAGGTAATGTGCCTTTCTGTCTACGCCCTGAGAATATTAATAAAAATGAAGAAATATCAACAATATGAGCTACTGATATAAAGGAGAGCAGAGTCTTGGTTAATAAGTATGATTTAGATTCCCCGATTTGTTTTGACACTCAAGAAGATGACAGGCTAAAAGAAGAATGTGGTGTGTTTGGTATTTATAACAACGACGACAACGAGAGTGGACGTACAGTTTACTATGGTTTGTTTGCGTTGCAGCACCGTGGGCAAGAGAGCTGTGGCATTGCAGTAACCGAGAATACTACTGTTAAGCAGTATAAAGACATGGGTCTTGTACCAGAGGTTTTTTCTGATGATGTAATAGAAAAACTTACTGGTAAAATAGGTATTGGACATGTTCGTTACTCCACCGCTGGTGGTAGCTTGCGTCAGAATGCACAGCCACTGGTTTCTAGGTATGTAAAAGGAACGTTGGCACTAGCACATAATGGTAATCTAGTTAATGCAAACGAGCTACGTGATGAGCTACAAAATCAAGGTATAATTTTCCAAACTACAATAGATAGCGAAGTTATCGCCTGTCTTTTGGCACGCGAGCGTGTTTCTAGCAAGTCTGTAGAACAGGCGCTTGAGCGTGTTATGGAAAAGATCGACGGTTCTTTCTCATTAGTACTTATGAGTCCACGCAAGCTTATTGGTGCGCGTGACAAACGTGGTATGCGACCTCTTTCTATAGGCAAGCTTGGTAACTCTTATTTACTTTCATCAGAAACTTGTGCATTCGAGGGGCTGGGCGCAGAGTTTATTAGAGATGTAGAGCCAGGAGAAATTGTTGTTATTAATGATGACGGACTACGCTCTATAACTACTCATTGCAAAAAAGAGCCTACAAGTCTGTGCATATTTGAGCATATATATTTTGCAAGACCGGATAGCACTATATGTGGTGTTAGCGTGCACGAAGCTAGAAAAGAAGCTGGCAGACAACTAGCAAAACAGCACCCTGTAGAGGGCGATGTTGTTATAGGTGTGCCAGACTCTGGACTTTCGGCAGCACTTGGCTATGCAGAGGAATCTGGCATACCATATGGTGTTGGTCTGGTAAAAAATAGATATATTGGAAGAACATTTATAAGCCCTACACAGGGCCAGCGCGAGAATGCTGTTAAAATCAAGCTAAATGCGCTACGACATGAAATTTCTGGTAAACGTGTTATAATGATTGATGACTCTATAGTGCGTGGAACAACAGTGGCAAGGCTTATTAATATAGTTCGGGCTGCTGGTGCAAAAGAAGTGCATATGAGAATAAGTGCACCACCTTTCTTGCATCCATGCTACTATGGTACAGATGTTCCAACAAAAGAAAACCTAATAGCGTGTAGACATGATGATATTGCAGGTATAACAGCAGAGATTGGCGCTGATAGTTTAGGATTTTTGAGCACGCATAATTTACATGACATTGCAAAAGGCTCTACTACAGGCTTCTGTGATGCTTGCTTTACAGGTAATTACCCCACTATAATACCAACAGATTCACACGAGGAGAATAAAGATGAAACAGAAATACGAAAGTCCCCTAAATTCACGCTATGCTAGTGATGAGATGAGTTACCTTTTTTCACCTGACTATAAGTTCAAAACTTGGAGAAAACTATGGATTGTGCTTGCAGAAACAGAAAAAGAATTGGGGCTTAACATTACAGATGAGCAAATTAACCAGATGAAAGAATTTGCTGATGATATTAACTATGATGTAGCAGAAGAGCGTGAGAGACTTGTGCGTCACGACGTAATGAGCCATGTTTATGCGTTTGGTACACAGGCACCCCTTGCTATGCCTATTATTCACCTAGGTGCTACTAGCTGCTATGTTGGTGATAATACAGATGTTATAGTAATGGCGGAGGCGCTAAAGCTTGTAAAAAAACAGCTTGTTAATGTTATGAACGAGCTTGCTAA
>CAYJFF010000007.1:23223-51582 GCA_964369345.1 uncultured Oscillospiraceae bacterium | reverse complement strand
CCCAGCCCTGTAAACAAGATAGGCTATACACATCTTTATGGGGTGTCGCAAGCGTGTGCAATGCTTGCCATGAAAAGAAAAGAGAATGTAGAGCTTGCAGTAATTGCTGGCATGTTACACGATATATACACATTTACAACTATGGATAGCACCGACCACGCAAAAAAAGGTGCATTAATAGCACGTGAGGCACTGCGGTCGTTTGGTGTATTTGCAGATGAAGAGATAGAACAAGTCTGCAATGCAATACATAACCACAGTTGCAAAGAAAAAATACATTCTGCATTTGATGAAGTGCTAATAGATGCCGATGTTTTGCAACACTCACTGCATAACCCACTAGAAAAAATAGCACCAAAAGAAAGAGAACGTTTTAACAAACTGACTATCGAGCTTGGGCTATGAATAAATACTAAGTAATTTTTACCCCGCCACCAATATAGTGCTGTGGTTGGGTGCGGTACAGACCGTAGGAATGGAGCAATAGATATGATAAAGAATATAAAAAAACACGCTTCTTTGGCGCTGAATAACAACAGGACCTCTGCTGTGTGGACACTGATTACACTGTTGCTGGTAGCTGGTTTTGTGTGGCTACTAGATGCTATTACATTTATGATTTTGGGCTATAGGTTTACTATAACATCTGCTGGTATATCATATAGCGACAACTTTTTTAATAACCCACTAGCAATAGCTATCTCTGTGGCGATACTAATAGTCGCTATAGTTCTTATAGTTCCACTAATCTGTGGCATACAGGAGTGGTACCTTTCCCTGACTGATAAAAAAAGGTTACCTGTATCACATATATTCCGACCATACGAGAACGGAACAAGCATAAGAAGTATAGTTGTGTTCCTAGCAACTTTCCTAAAAATGGCTATAATGCTTGCAATACTTGCTATAATACCTGTAGCGCTTGTAGTGCTTGCAAATAGCAATATTCTCACAGCAAACCTATCCTATGACCTAGTACAGCCAATAAAGACTATAATGATAATTGTTGCTGTGGTAATAGGCGCAGTAGCACTTGTGATATTTGGTGCGTGGGCAAACCGCTATGCACTCATTAATATGCTCATATCCAATAAATATAACCTGAGTATCTCTCGCGCGACAAAGCAGTCTATACGCTGTACACGCAATAAGAGATGGCAGATGTTACTAATTGATATTTCATACCTACCATGGTTTATACCATCTGCGCTTATGGGCGTAATAGTATACCTTAGCGAGCTATATGCAGAGCCATATATCACATTTAATATAGGTGTGTATTTTTGGTCAATGGTGATGATTATGACAACGCTATTTATAGGCGCGTGGATATTGCCACATTATATAATGACAAAAACGCTATATATGCGCTATATTTATGAGAAAAACTTGTCTGTAAAATCCGAGGCTGTTAGCGAGATGCAGCAAGCGACAGAAGAAAAGGCAACAGAAACCCCACAGCCAAGCACAGCTTACAGCACAGCACCAGTAGCAGTAGAAACCCCACAGCCAAACACAGCGTATAACACAGCACCAGTTGCGACAGAAAGAGCACAAGATGATAATTTTACAAACTAATTTATTATAATGAGTAAAGCTATAACACCTACCTGCATATAATATATAAAGGTAGGTGATTGTTTTGGTATGTAGAATAACAGATTTACGTTTCAAGGAAGTAATAAGCATAAATAATGGGTGCTGCCTTGGGCCGGTTTCGGATATAGAACTGGACACTTGCACAGCCAGAATAGTAGCTATAGTGATATTTGGCAGAGCTCGTTGTTTTGGCATTATGGGTAGGGAAGATGACATAGTGATACCGTGGGAACATATACAGTGTATTGGTGAAGATACTGTTTTGGTAAAATACTGCCCACCAAAGAAAGAACATTGCAGGGAGCCACGGTCTTTTTTTGACAGGTTGTTTGGGTGTTGATTTTATACAAGTAAATAAGTAGTGTAGTGCTGAGGTAAATTTGTTATCTCGGCACTTTTGGCTTATAAACGAGAAAATGTGTGAAATTTAACATTTATTTAACGTTTTCTACAAAATTTGACAAAAAAACAACGCAAAGTTATATTTGTAATTGTTTGATAATATTGATATAATAAATATGTATGGACGCTTATATAAAAAAGCTATATACAAGATAGATTGTAACAATTATGATACAAATAACTGTTGCAGTACATACTTACTTAATGCCCACAATGGGCAGAATGGAGCATTTTATGACGCTACTAAATTTTATTAGTTTTTTGGGTGGTCTGGCATTATTCTTATTTGGTATGACTACACTAAGCCGTGGACTAGAGAAAACGTCCGAGGGAAAACTGGAAAGTGTCCTAGAAAAACTAACAAACAACCTGCCAAAAGCGATAATATTCGGTATGTTGGTTACTGCCGCAATACAATCGTCCTCTGCAACAACTGTTGTAGTAGTCGGACTGGTAAGTGCACGTGTACTTAAACTACGCCAAGCTATAGGTATAATAATGGGTGCAAATATTGGTACAACCATTACTGCACATATCCTCAGCCTTACAGAAATCAGTTCATCAAACCTATTGTTACTACTAATCAAGCCATCAAACCTTGCACCTACTATGGCGGCTATAGGTATTGTAATGTACTTTGCGTGCAAAAAAGACAAACAGCGTGAGATAGGACAAATACTACTTGGCTTTGCTGTGCTGTTTTCGGGTATGTTCCAGATGGAGGACGCCATGTCGCCCATACGTGATATGCCAGAGTTTGCAGAAATGTTCCAAACAATGAGCAACCCAGTTGTCGGCGTGCTTACTGGTGCAGGTCTAACAGCGGTTATCCAGTCTTCATCTGCATCTGTGGGTATATTGCAGGCACTATCCACCACGGGGCAAATCACATTTGCTAGTGCTGTGCCCATAATACTAGGCCAGAATATAGGTACTTGTATAACACCTGTTCTTGCAAGTATAGGTGCATCAAAAGGCGCAAAACGTGCTTCCCTTGTACATGTATGTTTTAATATCGGTGGTTCTGTGATATTCCTTATAGCTATCTACTCTGTACAAGCATTTGTTGTGCTACCTTTCTGGTACGACGCTATTACAAAGAGCGATATAGCTAATTTCCATACAGTATTTAACATAGCAACAACACTACTGTTTATACCATTCGTTACACTAATGGAAAAAATGGTATATAAAATAATACCTATAGATGCACAGGAGGATGAAATGGCAGACGCACTTTCTGTTTTGGACGAGCGTCTACTTGTTTCCCCCGGTCTTGCTATAGAGCACTGCCAAGAGGCTGTACTACATATGTCATCTGCGGCAAAAGAGAGCTACACAATAGCACGCAAGCTGATTATGGGCGAGCGTGGCAACCTAGCTGAAGAGCTAAGGAAAAACGAGCGTTTTATAGATAGTTTGCAGGATAAAATCCAGAACTATTCTTTCAAAATTACAAAATGTCACCTAACAGAGGCTAACAAAACTAAACTAACAGAGCTACTGCATATGGTTAGTGAGTTTGAGCGTGTAGGTGACCGCTGTGAAAATATATTGGTGTCACTAGAAGAAAAAGATATAGATTTCTCTGATGCAGCAAAAAAAGAGCTAATAAACCTACTAGATGCTGTAGATGAAATACTAACACTTGCTACAGACTCCTACAAAAAAGGTGACTACTCAGAGGTGCACAGGGTAGAGCCACTAGAGCAGATAATAGACACAATAGAAGAACAACTGCGTGCACGCCATATAGCAAGGCTACGTGCTGGTGAGTGTACAGTTGATAATGCGTTTGCTTTTGTAGAGATACTGGGCTCGCTAGAGAGAATAGCTGATAACTGCTCCAATGTTGCTATGTTTATGGTTGCAACACAGGAGGGTTACAACAACTTTGATACTCACGCATACCTAAAATCTCTACACCGTGGAGAGTCCGAAGTATATATGCAGTACTACAAAGAATATCAGCAAAAATATATGTAAGATTAGGACAAGCTTTTATAGCATAGTGGGAAACGAGGAAATGACCATTGGATACACCAAACACAAACCACGAAAAACAAAATACGCAGAACGAAGAAGCAAGCGAAAAAAACTATCGGTATTTATTGCGCGTGGTGCTGTACAGGCTTGCAATAGTTGCTGTACTAGCGATATCCGCATATCTAGTATATTTGTTACTGCCTTTTTTGCCAAAGGGTGAGCCACCAGCACCATATATGGTGGGCACTGTGGAGATACCGTCTTTTGCACAGGTGGTAGAGGGTAGCAAGCTCATGGACAGCGTGCAGGAGCTAAGTGGCGAGGGCAGATTGCTAGAGGGTGAGTACATATATAGCTTTTCTGACGACCCCAGTGTGGCAGCAGAAACATACACCAAGGAGCTGCTGGACAAGCTAACAAATGCGACTGTTAATGATGCGGGTGAGATTGTTATAGCCTCGGACATTGAGGGTAGCTCTATAGTTATAAAGATAGAGCCACAGGAAGAGCACTGCTATATAAAAGTTTCTGAGCTGGGCAATGGTAACCTAGCGGGAGATGTAGTGGATGATGGTAGCGACAAGGGCTTTTTGCTAACAGCAGAAGAAGCGTATAGCAAATACCTGCTTACCCTAACAAAAGAGCAAACAGGCTTTTTGGCTGATATTAGCGTGTATACAGTGAACACAGCAACAGAAACGGTGGAGTATGATGGTGGTCACTATTATGTATTCACTATAGTAGCAGACTATGAGGACGGACGACCAGTGGAGTACCGTGGAACTTTCTATGTGGGCTGTAACGACGGTGTTATCTTCAGGCACAACCTAGAAACAGGGGAAAACACACGTCTGGCATAAACGCTACTGTGTTTCTTCTCGGCTTAGCATTGGTTTCATAAAACCGCCAAGCTCTGCACCGGACAGGTCCGCACCAATGATAGCGTCATCACGCTGTAGTATATTTGCAATGATTTTTTCACTGCCATCATTATAGTTGTTTATCACATAACTATACTTGGTGGCAGTTTTGCCTTTGTGCTTATCCAGCCTGTACCCACCTTGGCGCTGTAATATCTCGTACTGCTCATAGATTTCATCAAAAGTTTCTGGTATGATAACCTCCACAGTGGATATAGGGGTAGCATCAGCCTCCCAGCCCAGTGTGGCAAGCCACGCTACGCGTTCTTCGTCCGTGGTGCATATTGGTGGCTTGTTTTGCTGGAATATCTGCATGGACTGTATTGTCATGGGTACTAGCAGTATAGCCAGACAAACAGCTATTATTGACATGGTAACAACATAATATGACTTTTTTTTCTTGGTGGCAATAGCATACATAATAATTCTCCATTCTGCCTAGTGGCTTGCTCCACAACATAGGCACAAAAATTAATGAAACAACAATATAATGATATATATGTGATAAAATACAAATCTATGCACTACAGGTTTTAGGAGGTGGTACAGTGGCTAATATAACAAGACTGGACAAGCTAATAGCAGATTGCACCAACTGCACCAGAAAAGACGCAAAGACCTTACTGGCAAGTGGCAAGGTAAAAGTAAACGGTGTTGCGACAAAAAAGGCAGACACAAAGGTGAATAGCGCTGATATAGTAGAAGTGGACGGCAGAGTGCTGACAACAAATAAATACGTGTATATCCTACTTAACAAGCCAATGGGCTATGTGTGCGCTACACAGGATAGAGAGCACAGGACGGTGATAGAGCTACTGCCACAGGAGCTAGCGCGCAAGGGGTTATTCCCAGTGGGCAGGCTGGACAAAGACACCACAGGCATGCTTATTATCACTGATGATGGCGATTTTGCACATGAGGTGCTATCCCCCGCAAACCACCTACCAAAAACATATATAGCCAAGCTAGATACACCCATAACACAGCAGATGATGGACGGTTTTGCGAGTGGTATACAGCTAAAAGACGAAAAGCAATGTAAACCTGCAAAGCTAATAGCGCACGACGAAAAAACAGCGGAAGTAACTATAACAGAGGGTATGTATCACCAAATAAAGCGTATGTTTGGCTGTTATGGTGCAAAAGTGCTAGAGCTAGAGCGTGTGGCTATAGGTGGGCTGTATATGCCCAGTGATATAGAGCTAGGTACTGCAAGGGTATTGACAGAGGCAGAAATACTATTGTGCAAAAGTGTATAGTAAATATGCACAAGGGAAATTTGTCGATAAAACAGTCACTTTCATTCACTGCTTTTGTATTGATGTTGTAAAGTGATACATTGTTTCTTTTCCTTGCAATATTTAATTCATATAAACTAACCAAAGCCATAGTAACAAATGTAAAACTTAGTGATGTAAATAAGTACAACCTGTATGAAAGACGGTTTTTATTTTGCAACAAATTTGCTTTTTGGGCATAATGGTATATAATAATCGTAAAAACGCCTTAATTCTAGTGAAAATATTGTATGAGGTTGCCACAAATTTTGAATTTTTTTATAAATTAATACTTTTTTCAAAAAATATGTTGCATTTGCACAAAAAACACGCTAAAATAGAATTATTAAATGTGTCACGCTGTTTGTTAAGTTGCACAACATGGCACATAAAAGAAAAAGCATAGCCGTAGTTGTTTTTACATTGCTAGGGCTACAGCGATATGCTCTTTGTCAGTTTCTCTGCGTGACAGTGAGCTTGGTAAATTATAAAATATATACCGACGCAGAGCGGTAGAATGGAGTATTACTATGTCCAACAGATTATTTCAGGGCCTTGTGTACCAAATGCGCGATACTATTGATAGGGTTATAGGTGTTGTAGACGAAAACGCAACCATTATAGCTTGTAGCGACCTTACCAGAATAGGCGAGCCTAATGACTTTTTGGCGATAGACCTCAACGAGAACAATGAGCTGTTTGTGCGCGATGGCGTTACTTACAAGCCTTTTGGCTCTAAGATGAAAGCGGAGTATGCTGTATTTGTATCCGGTACTGATGACCTAGCGTCTAAACTATGTAGCGTGCTTACAGTTTCTCTAAGCAATATCAAGCAGTACTATGATGAGAAATATGACCGTAGCAACTTTATCAAAAATGTTATTCTGGACAACATCCTACCAGGTGATATTTTTATAAAAGCTCGCGAGCTACACTTCAGCGCAGACATTAGCCGTGTTGTTCTGCTTATTAGAATAGTATCTTCAAACGATATCTCTGCATTTGATGTTATACAGAACTTGTTCCCGGACAAGCAAAAAGACTTTGTATTCAATATCAGTGAGAGTGATATAGTGCTCGTAAAAGAGATAAAATCTGGCATAGAAACAAAAGACCTAGAAAAACTTGCACGCTCTATAGTAGACACACTGGGTAGCGAGTTCTACACAAAAGTTGTTGTGGGTATAGGTACTGCTGTTACTGGCGTAAAAGACCTTGCACGCTCTTTCCGTGAGGCACAGGCAGCGCTAGAAGTAGGCAAAGTGTTTGATACAGAAAAACTAATAGTAAGCTATGATAACCTTGGTATTGCACGTATCATTTATCAGCTACCTACTACACTATGTGATATGTTCTTGAGAGAAGTGTTCAAGAAAGGTTCTATAGAGAGCCTAGACCAAGAAACACTGTTTACTATACAAAAATTCTTCGAGAACAACCTAAACGTATCAGAGACCTCACGTAAGCTGTTTGTTCACAGGAACACACTTGTTTATCGCCTAGAAAAAATCAAGAAGCTTACAGGCCTTGATTTGCGCGAGTTTGACCATGCTATTATTTTCAAAGTGGCACTAATGGTTAAGAAATATCTAACTGCAAACCCTGTAAAATATTAATATATGCTAGTATTTTGCAAAGATATTGCAGTCGCTGTTTTGGCTAATTTGTGCTAAATATTAACTTCATAACATTGGGCGTTTCTTAGAGCTCTATGTCCGCACCACCACATTTAATAGCGTTTTTACTGCTAATCATAGTGTGGGGGGAGTGGGGGTAGTCTGCTAAGAAACGCCTTAGTGCAACTAATAAGCTATACTAAAATATGTGTAAAGGGTGGTGAAAAAGTGATTGAATTGACTGGTATTACAAAAGATTATGATGTTGGCGTACATGCACTACATAAAGTTAATCTAAAAATAAAAAAAGGCGAGTTCGTGTTTGTGCTCGGGCACTCTGGTGCTGGCAAAAGCACGCTCATCAAGTTGCTACTGCGTGAGGTTGTCCCCACAAAGGGCAAGATAAAAGTAAATGGCTATAACCTAGTGGGTATGAAACACAGGAATATACCCTATTATCGCAGAACACTGGGTGTTGTTTTTCAGGATTTTAGGCTGATACCAAACAAGACAATATACGAGAATGTAGCATTTGCACTACAGGTGACAGGCGTGAGCAACAAATACATAAAAAAGCGTGTGCCATATGTGCTCAACCTGCTAGGTATAACATCAAAAGCAAACCACTACCCCACAGAGCTAAGTGGTGGCGAGCAACAGCGTGTGGCGCTGGCTAGGGCACTTGTAAATAACCCGCAGATGATAATTGCGGACGAGCCCACAGGTAATATAGACCCACAACTATCGTATGAGATAGTGGAGCTACTGGACGAGATAAACCGTTGCGGAACAACTGTTATTATGGTTACACACGCACACGAGCTAGTAGATAAATTTGACCACAGAGTAATAGTGCTAGAGGAAGGGCGCATAGTAGCCGACTACCCCAAGAGAGAACCTAAACAAAAAATGCAAACACAGTTGTATTGACATTTGTGCTAGACCACATTTGTGGTGCTTGACCTTTTCTGCATGGTTGAGTTTAGTTTTATATAAAGTTTGTGCTGGGCAGAACGGCAGAATGGAGCATAGATATGAAAATCCGCTCTTTGGGATACCTGATTTGTGAGGGCGCAAAAAATGTCCGTGCAAATTTTCAGATTTCAATAGCGTCAATAGGCGTGCTGATAGCGTGTATGTTGCTCATGGGCATTTCGGTGCTGTTTTCGATGAACATTAACTCGCTGATGAAACTTGTGGAAGATAGTAACGAAGCTGTTGTATTTATAGAAGAAGGTGCGACGGACGAAACAATAACAAAACTGGGTGAGCTACTGGATAGCCACAGCAATATAGACGAGTACGAGTTTGTATCAAAAGAAGAAGCGCTAGAACAGCAAAAAGAGTTTATGGCAGAGGCGGCAGGCTTGCTAGAGGGGCTGGAGGGTGACGAGAACCCACTACCAGCATCCTATACAATAAAGATTGACGATATAGCGCTGATGCAGAACACAATAGACTGGGTAGATGCACAAGATGGTGTGGACTACACATCTGCACCGCTAGAGGTAGCGCAGATACTTACAGATATTAGTGGTATAGTGTTTATGTCCAGTGTTTTCCTTGTGGGCATACTGGCGACAGTTTCTGTTATAATCATATCCAACACGGTAAAGGTGGCGGTATTTAACCGTAGGAAAGAAATAAGCATAATGAAATATGTAGGAGCAACAGATGCTTTTATCAGGTTTCCTTTCCTAATAGAGGGTGCTATAATAGGTATGTTCTCCGCTGTATTTTCTTTTTGCTTTTTGTGGCTGGGCTACTGGTACTTGATGGACACGCTGTCACAGAGCAATGTGGGCTGGGTACTGCTGATTTATACATATATGATAGATTTTGGAACAATAGCTACAAGAATGTTTCTGGGGTTTTTCTCCACAGGTGCCATCTTTGGCTTTTTAGGTAGCACATTCTTTGTAAATAAGTACTTGAAAGTATAGCCCCGTGTAAAGGAGATTGCATAGTGGAAATGAAAAAACTTACATTAAATCTCTTATCTATGGTAATGGTGCTTGTTATATTGCTAGGCTCTATAGCTGTTTTGCCACAGTATAGCGTCGCATATGCAAATACTGGTGAGATAGACAGAATAAATGGCGATATAGACGACCTTAATAACCAGATAAAAGAGCTAGAAGAAGAGCAAAAGGCTCTGCAAGAGAAGATAGACAATGCAAAAGACGAGCTTGCACAGCAAGAAGCAATAAAGGATAAGGCAGAAAAAGATATAGCTATAGTACAGGAGCAAATACGCCTGCTAAACGAGAAAATAACAATGATAGAGGAAAGTATATTGCACCAAGAAGCGGCTATAGATAACCTATCCGCAGATATAGCGCGCAACTACCAGCTGTTCAAGGACAGACTGCGTGCATCCTATATGAATAGAAGTAGCCTGTCACTACTGGGTATGCTACTGGGCGCAGATGATTTTAGCGACTACCTAGCACAGGACGAAATAATAAAGAGCATGGCAGAGTACGACACACAGCTAATAGCAGACTTATCGGCAGATAAAGCAGAGGAAGAACACCTGAAAAGCGAGCTAGAGGCAGACTATGCAGAGCTAGAGGCGACAAAGGCAGCAGCAGTTTATAAAGATGCAGAGCTTGACCGTTTACTTGCAGCGACAGAGGATATAATATATGATGTACAGCAACAGGAAAAAGAGTTCTTAGCAGACCAAGAGGCTATATCCAAGCAGCTGATATCCGCACGTGCAGAAATAGATGATTTGTATGATTTGCTAGAGTGGACGGAGGCACAGTTCTCTGGCAAGGAGTTCATACTGCCCGTTCCTGGATACTCAAATATAAGCTCTTACTATGGTTGGCGTTTTAACAACACCGACTACCACACAGGTATAGACTTTTCAGGTGTAAATATATACCGTAAATCCGTTGTAGCATCTAACGACGGTGTAGTAAACTATGTTATGACAAGCTACACACCTGGCTGGGGATATGGTAAATATATAATAATCGACCATGGTGGTGGATACTCCACACTGTATGCCCACCTAGACAGCATATCAGTGAAAAAAGGCGACGAAGTAGACCAAGGCGACACAATAGGCAAAGTGGGCTCTACTGGCTGGTCAACTGGCCCACATCTGCACTTTGAGATACGTGAATACGGCGCACACCAAAACCCATATAGCTATTTGTTTGGTTAATGGGTATTGCATAGAGATGAAAAGGAAAGAAATGGATGAATAGAAAAATTACACTTGGCGCGGCTATTGCATACACAGCCATTATTGCAGCAATAGTTTATTCCATAGCATTTATAAGCGCTACAAACCAGTTTAATGAAAAGATTAGTGATATACAAACACGTGAGGAAACCTACGACAAGCTAGAGGAAGTAGACCTCTGGATAAAGAGTAATTACTACCAAACAACAGATGATAGCATATTGCTTGATGGCGCAGCAGAGGGATATATATCTGCACTGGGGGACGAGCATTCACGCTATCTATCAGCAAAAGAATACCAGCAATACCTAAATGTAGTTACTAATGAGCAAATAGGTATAGGTATAGAAACAGAGCTTAGTGAAGATGGTTTTATACGTGTTACAGCAGTTTACCCAGACTCTCCTGCATACTATGGTAATATAGTGGTGGGTGATATTATAGTAGAGGTAGACGGTGTAGATGTAACCATAGAAACATATGAGGAACTAGCAGCAAAACTGCCAGGTGCTACTGGTAGCGTGGTGTCCGTAACTCTGCGCAGGGTGGAGGAAGACATAAAAGTGGAGCTTGTACGCCGAGAAGTAGCAGCACTTACCATAGATAGTTATATGATAGAGCAGAGTATGTATCTGCGTGTGTTGTCCGTCACTGGTGACACAGCAGAGCAAATGGAGCGCGCAATATCTACAGCTGTTTCTGGTGGTGCAGAGTCCATAGTGCTAGATATTCGTGGCATAGCAACATCTAGCATAGAGTATGTGGCTGGCATGATAGATATATTTGCAAGCGAGGGTAACACAGTGCTTGCAGTGTATTCTAATGGCACCACAGAGGTACTAGCAAGCTCGGATATTCAGCAAGTGAGCCTGCCACTAACAGTGCTTGCAGATGAAAAAACCTCTGGTGCTATCGAGATATTGGCGCAGTTTGCAAAAGAGCAGACAAGTGCCGATGTAGTAGGTGTAACAACAGCTGGCTATGGTAGCATACAGGACGACTACAAGCTTAGTGATGGCTCGGCTATCATACTAACAACATCACTATATGCCACACCTAGCGGTACAACTTATGACGGTGTAGGTGTTTCTCCAACATATGAGATTAGGTGGCAGGTAACAGATGAAGAAAAAGAATTCCTAATTGGTGTGCCAGAGTCAGACCCACAGCTAAGAAAAGCGATAGAGATATTGCTAGCTGCCGCTGCGACTACAGAGCAGACATCACAGCCCACAACCACGGGCTAATATTGTAGGCATAATATATGGTTGGTGTGCATAAGCATATTTACAAATGTTTATATTTTATAAGCAATAGATATAAAAATAACGGAATTGGTTATAATATGTAAACCATTGGTAATTGCATAGGTGTTTTATGTGCATTATATAGTTTTGTATAGCTATGTATTGACTTTACCTAGTAATTACACTATAATATTCCTATTGCTTATTTTGTGGTAGCTTTACCACTCACTTTTATTTCCACTAAACTACCCAATATAAAGGAGAAATCATAAATGTCAGAACAGATAATTATGACCGAAGAAGGGTTTAAAAAGCTGTCAATAGAGCTTGAGAACCTGAAAACAGTTAAACGTGCAGAAATTGCAGAGAAAATTAAAGTTGCTAGAGGCTTTGGTGACCTTTCCGAGAACAGCGAATATGACGAAGCAAAGAACGAGCAAGCTATAACAGAGGCTCGTATACTAATGATTGAAGACCAGATTAAACATGTGCAAATCGTTAGCAAAGACCAGATTTCTACCGATGTAGTTTCTGTTGGCTCTACTGTTAAGATTGACGATGACGGCATGGAGCTTGAGTACCGCATTGTGAGCAGTGTGGAGTCCGAGAGCCAAGACGTACCTTGCATCACAGACAAATCACCAGTGGGCGAGGCTCTTTTGGGCCACAAAATTGGCGATACTGTTGAGGTTCATGCACCAGCAGGCGTGTTCAATATCAAGATTATTTCTATTAGCGTATAATATTAAACGTAGCACTCTCATTAATTTGAGCTTGCTACGTTTTTTGCATCATTGTCCGTGAATATGCGAAAAAATAACCCCTGTAGTTACTTGCTACAGGGGGTTATTTCTATTGCTGAGACTGCCATATTCTGCTTTGTGCTTCTTCCTCGAACTGGTTATTATACAAATTGTAATAATGGCCGCCCTGTAAAATAAGCTCTTTGTGTGTGCCACGCTCAATTATCTTGCCATCTTCTACAACCAGTATAATATCTGCGCTCTTGATAGTGGATAGCCTGTGCGCTATAACAAAAGATGTCCGGTCTTTTAGTAGATTGTTGGTAGCAGACTGTATAAGCTGCTCTGTGTGTGTATCAATGGAAGATGTAGCCTCGTCCAGCACGAAGATAGCAGGGTCGGAAAT
This sequence comes from uncultured Oscillospiraceae bacterium, assembly GCA_964369345.1. Lineage (GTDB taxonomy): Bacteria > Bacillota > Clostridia > Oscillospirales > Ruminococcaceae > Angelakisella. Next base: position 38,187 of record CAYJFF010000007.1, on the reverse strand, counting down.
AATAGCACGCGCAAAAGATATTAGCTGTTTCTCCCCTGTTGATAGCATATCGCCACCCTCACCAACATCGCTGTCGTAGCCATCTTTTAGCTTCTCTACAACTTTATCAGCACAAACAGCCTTGGCTGCAGTAACTATGTCATCATCTGTAGCGTTTAGGTTACCATAGCGGATATTATCACGTATAGTGCCAGAAAATAGGTGTGGGCTCTGTAGCACATAGCCGATATTGCTCTGTAGCCACAACTGAGAGCGCTCACGATAGTCTACACCGTCTATGAGTATCTTGCCAGATGTAGGCTCGAAAAACCTACAAGCGAGGTTTACCAGTGTGCTCTTACCAGCGCCAGTCTGCCCTACTATAGCGACATTTGTGCCATGTGGTACTTTTAGGTTGAAGTGCTCTAGTACATATTCTGTGCCATCTGGGTACTTAAAGCTAACATCAACAAACTCGATATCACCACGGATTTTCTCCCAGTTCTCACGCTTGGGGGTGAAACTATCACCGTACTTCTCGCAAATCTCTGGGCTGTCAGATACATTTGGCTCTTGCGCCATTAGGTCCATAATACGCTCTATATTCGCCTGCGCAGATATAACATCAGCTATAATCCTAGCTATCTGCTGTATAGGCTCAAATATACCTGTAGCATATGAAAGAAAGACAGACAGCGTGCTAATTTCCAGTAGCTGTTGTGCGGTCATATGTCCACCATTGTATAGCACTAGGGATACAGTAAAAGAGCTGATTACTAGCACTAATGGTATAAAGATTGCATTAAGGACAGCCGCACGCACGGAGGCATGGTACATATTGCCAGTGATGTCAGAAAAACCGCTGTGGTTTAGGTCTTCCATTACCAGCGTCTTTGATGTCTTAGCACCCAAAATACCCTCGTTGTATGCGCCTGTTATTTGTGAGTTTATCTTGCGCACCTTACGGTTATATTTAAGTATAATTCGCTGGAAAAAGAAAGTAGCAATAGCAATAAGTGGTACAACAATTACTACAGCAAGTGCAAGCGTGGGGTTTAGGAAAAACATAGCAACAAAAACACCCACCACATACACCGACGACCAGAAAAGGTCTATCAGTCCCCAAGATATCATACCAGCTATCTTTAGCGTGTCGCTCATAACTCTGGCTATAATATAGCCCACAGGTGTGGTGTTATAGTAGTTAAGAGATAGCTGTTGTAGATGTAGGAACTGCACACGTTTTAGGTCTTTGCCTATGCTCATCTCCACAAACATAGTGTTGCGCACAAAAATAGTAACACAGGCAGTTTGTACCAAAATAATAGCTATGAGTGCAGCCAAGAAATGCCATATTCCCTGCAAGGTATCCTTTGCAATAAAAGTATCTATTGCATATTTCTGTAGCATGGGCAGTGCAATATCAATACCAGCAAGCACTACCATAAAGAAAAGGGCGATAAAAAACCTACCAGCATATGGTTTCATATATGGCAGTATACGTGAACAGACTTTTACACTAAAGGGGTTGTTATATTCTTTTTCTTCATACGCTGCCACTACTACACCTCCTCTATATCTTTGTTCATCTGAATATCATATATTTGTTTGTAGATACCGTCCTGTGACAGTAGCTCGTCATGGCTACCTAGCTGAACAACCTCGCCACCACTGAGCACCATAATTTTATCTGCTTGCATAAGCGTGGTTATCCTGTGAGATATTATGATAACGGTAGAAGTACCCATTTTTTCCTGCAATGCTGCACGGATTTTGCTATCTGTTTCGGAGTCTACAGCAGATAGCGAGTCATCAAAAACCATAATAGGCGCACGTTGCATGAGCATACGAGATATTGCAACACGCTGTTTTTGTCCGCCAGATAGTGTTACGCCACGTTCACCCACCATAGTTTCATACCCGAGCGAAAAACTCGATATGGAGTCATCAACACATGCAATCCTTGCGTTTTCTCGGATATTCTCCATGGTAACATTATCGTGCGCGGCAGAGATATTCTGCGCTATAGTACGTGAAAAAAGAAATGGCTCTTGCAGTACCATACCAATATTCTTACGCACCCAAGCAAGCTTTAATTTGCGTATATCCGTGCCATTAATAGTAATCTCACCACTACCGTCTGGTAGGTCATAGAGCCTGTCCAGTAGCTGTACTATGGTGGATTTGCCCGAGCCAGTAGCGCCTAGAATAGCAAATGTTTCCCCTTTTTTGATAGAAAAAGAGATATTTTTAAGGATATCCTCGTTAGCATAGCCAAAGCTGACATTTTTGAACTCAATATCACCAACTACGCCATCTACAGCACCTTCTGTGTCTTGCTCCTCGTCCTGTGACAGAATATAATTGACCCTATCAAAAGAAACGCTTGCTTTACTCATATCCGACAATATCCTACCAAGACGGCGTATAGGCCAGATAAGACCTGTATTATATGTATAGAATATCAGGAACTCGCCCAGTGTTAGAGTGCCATTAACAGCCTCTATTATAGCAAATATCATGACTACAGACACTTGTAGGCCAGTTATCAAGTCGCCTATGCCCCAGTAATAGCCAGTAGTTACACCCAGCTTTATCCACAGATTTGCAAACTCTTCGTTTTTCTTATCGAACTTATCTAGCTCAAACTTTTGCCTACCAAATGCACGAACAACACGCACACCTGTCAGGTTTTCTTGCACTACGGACGACAACGCGCCCTCTGCCTCATCAGCAAGCAAAAATCTCTTGGATATCAGCCTATAAAAGATAAAGGTATATAGAACTATGATAGGCAGAAAAGCTACAGCAATAACAGTGAGCTTGACGTTCATGCTAAACATAATGCTGACAGTGAATATCGCCATAAATAAAATACGGAACACCTCGGAGAACTGGTTAGCGATAAAATTACGTATAACCTCCGTGTCAGACGTACAACGCTGTATAATATCACCTGTTTGGTGTTTTACGTGGAAAGAAAGTGGTAAACGCTGTGTGTGCATAAACAGGTCATCACGCAGTTTTTTAATAAATCGCTCAGACGCCTGTGCTAGTGTAGTTCGTGACATCAGGTTGGATAAACCCGAGAGCATAGCGACAACCACTACGGACACCGACATAATAAGCAGCGCATTTAAAAGGTCCAGAGAGCTTAAAAACTGCGCTACTGGTTGCAGATAATCGGGCATATCAAAAGGCATATCGTCTATTATGCTATCAACAGATATGCGTATTAACTGTGGTGTCAGGGCGTTAAACATTGTGGTTATCATGGAGAATACAAGCCCTACAAAAAATGCTAGGCGTGTCCCCTTTGAATACTTTGCTATCAAGGTGATATTGTCACTTTTTTTGTTTTTCATATAGTGCACCCCTCTTAAAAAAAGCCCACCGTATTCGGCAGGCTAAAGATTATTGGATTAGTCCTTGGTTACTATAACTTCTATTTCTACCAAGCCACCTAGTGGTAACTCCGCAACTGCCACGCAAGAGCGCGCTGGGCAGTCTGCTGTGAAATATTTGCTATATACTCCATTAACTGCCGCAAAATCAGCCATTTTTGTAATGAATACTGTAGTTTTTACTACGTTATCAAATGTTAGGTTTTGGCTTGCAAGTAGTGCAGACACGTTCTTTAGTGCTTGGTCTGCTTGTGCCTCTACGCCACCCTCTACCATTTTACCCACTGCTGGGTCCACACCTAGTTGTCCAGAAAAGAACACGATGTTGCCTGTGTCTATTCCTTGGCTATATGGACCTATAGCCGCTGGTGCGTTCTCTGTAAATAACACTTTTTTCATTTTAGTACTCCATTCATATAATTAATATTTTTATTAAACTTTAGTAGACCGAGAGCCTCGGTGCGCTATTCCCCTTAATCAAGCTTACATACGCTGTAGGGCGTTCCCAGTGACGAAAAAGGGCAAAGACTACCACTTAGTACAGGGTAATCACAACATAAAAAACAAAGAAAAACTTATTCCTCTACAACAACAATAGAAGTAGTAGCAGGCTCATCTTCTATTAGCTTAACACCGCATTTGCTACAAAAAGCAGCAACAGGTGGGTTAATCCATTTGCAAGTAGGGCAGGGCACACGCTTGATATTCGCTGCTGCTATATCTATCTTTTTAAGAACAGAAAGACAGTGCTCTATCTCGTCCATAAGTGCCATCTGCAAATCGCCAGTGTCCTCACCAGTCTTGTAAGTATCGTGCACAGCTTTGCCCAAACTAGCATAAGCATTTTTTAGCTGGTAATTAACCTTTGTTTTTGCTATCTTAACCTTAGATGCATCAACTACTTCGTCAACTGCACCGCCAATAACATTACCTGTAGAAATAGTGGTCTCTTTTGCTTTCTCAAAAACTTCATCCCAATTAATAGCCATAATAGCACTCCATTCCACCGAACTGTATCGGTATTAAATTAGTTTATTTCTGCATAGCCTGTGTGATAGTTACAGCAAAGCTAATGCGCGGTCTATATATTATAATCCAGTATTGCATGCTTCCTAGCTAGTATTTCGTCAAACCGTGATATGTATTCATAGGGGAATTTGTGGTTGAATAAACGCTGTATAAGCTGAGTGCCGTCGGGCATGGGCATAACAATCTTTGTAACGCCACCGCCACCGACAGATATTATGCTGTGAGTTTCGTCCATGATGAAAACATTGTACTTGCAAATAGTATCACCACGAGAAAAGCCGACATTCTCCAGACTATCCGCAGTACCTTTTTGCCTATATAAATAGTAGGGCAGATAGCCGAACTTGTCAAGTGTGTTTTGAGAAAAATTTACCATTTGTGGTATTTTTGCCTCTTTGACAGCAACAAAATCGGTAATGCTCTCTTTTTTATCTACCAAACGTGCCGCACGCTTGATAGTTAGTGTGTGTATTGTTATATTCTCAGGCGATAGCGATATTACTTTCTCTAGTGTAGCACAGAAAGAGTCGTAGTCATCACCTGGTAGTCCAGCTATCAAATCCACATTTATAGATGCAATATTATACTGGCGCACAAGCTCATATGCACGCAAGAAGTCCTCGGCGCTGTGTTTTCTGCCGATATTCTCGAGCACTTGGTCGTTCAGTGTCTGGCAGTTAACGCTTATCCTGTCTACTCCCAGTCTTTCCATAACCGCTAGTTTGTCAGCAGTTATAGTATCTGGCCTACCAGCCTCTACGGTGAACTCCTCACAGGCGCTCATATCAAAATGCTTATGTACTGTAGATATAACAGTCTCTAGTTGCTGTGCATTTAGAACAGTGGGTGTTCCCCCACCCATATATACTGTGCGCAGAGTAAGTTTTTTCTCTTTTACTACCTGTGCAGTTACTACTAGCTCCTCTACCAGTTTTTCTACATACTCTGGCAAAAGCGCTATAGTTTTTTCTATGGAGTGAGAAACAAAAGAGCAGTAGCTGCATCTGCTAGGGCAGAACGGTATAGAGATATACAGGCTGTAGTCCTTGGGAGATGTGCTCTCCACCACGCTACGCTGTACGCTGTCTGTAACTGTGCATAGATGTGCCTTTTCTGGGGTGGTTAGGAAGTCCTCTATAAACTTTTCTTCTACTTCTATGCTAGATAAACCCTGTGTGCGCATAGTGCGTGCTATCTTTACAGGTCTTATGCCTGTTAGTATGCCCCAGTCTATCTTTCTGCCTGTTATGTCCATTAATATCTCATACAATAGTCGTGCGTGTGTTAGCTTAGCGTCATCTTCTGGCTTTACAGTGCGCTGTTTATTGTGGACATCACCCGATGGCAAGCTTAGCGATAGCGAGTAGTCATTGCCCGATATTTCTGGAACAACAACAGCATCTGTAATAGGTGCAGGTGGCGTGTCCAGCCTTGTTATTTGCTCCATGGGGAAAAACATACGTGTTATATTGCTTAGCTCATATTCAGTTTTGTCGCTATTAGTAATAATTATCAAAGGTAATGCCTCACTGTCCGATACGGTGAACTTTGTCCACGCCGTTTATTTTTTGCAACACCGATATGATGTTTTGTAGCTGTGCCACGTCCTGTATGCTTATAGTAACTTGTATCATGGCGTTGTCGCTATTTAGCTGGCGAGCAAGCAGGGTGTGTATTGCTACACGCATATTGCCCAGTGCTATGCTGATATCAGCAAGCAAGCCTGTGCGCTCTACCCCTATTATCTCTATAGTAGCCTGGAACGACTCTTTTACAACATTGCTTGCCCACTGGCAGTTTACCCAGCGTTCTGGCTGGTTTTCTACATTCTTTGCGTTCACACAGCTCTTTTTGTGTATGGAAACACCAAACCCACGTGTGACAAAGCCTATAATATCATCGCCGGGTACGGGTGTACAGCATTTTGCAAACTTAACCAGACAGCTATCCAGCCCCTCTACTATTACACCGCTAGATGCCTTGTTTTTCTTCTCTTTTACAGGGCGCGTAGCAGGCTCGGGCTGTGACCTATACAGGCGTGTAAAGTCCTCTTTTATCCTAGGCATAATGCGTGAAACTGCTATACCACCATAGCCTATAGCGGCATAGAAATCATCTATGCTATTAAACTTTTGTCTAACAGCTAGGTTTTGCATATACTCGTCTTTATCTGCTGCTGGGAAAGTTATAAGCGCACGGCGTAGCTCTTTTTCTATCATATCCCTACCTTGGGCTATGTTTTCGTCACGCTTTTCTTTCTTGAACCAGTTGCGTATCTTGTTGCGAGCCTCGGAGGTTTTTACAATATTCAGCCAGTCACGTGTTGGGCCAATATCTGCGCCCTGCTTGGTTATAATCTCTACAACGTCACCAGTTTTTACTTTGTAGTCTATAGAGCGCATTTTACCATTGACTTTTGCACCAGTCATCTTGTTGCCAACACCGCTGTGTATAGCATATGCAAAGTCGATAGCAGTAGCGCCCACTGGTAGGCTCTTAACATCACCATTAGGTGTGTAAACAAATACTTCCTCTGGGGCTATATCACTCTTAATAGATTTTACTATCTCGGAGGCATCTTCGCTGTCTTTCTGTGCCTCTAGCAGTTTGCGTATCCACGCCAGTCTGCCCTCTAGTGCGTCTTTGCCCTTTAGCCCCTCTTTATATTTCCAGTGTGCCGCAACACCATACTCTGCTGTACGGTGCATTTCCCATGTGCGTATCTGCACCTCAAAGGGGATACCCTCGCGGTCTATTACGGTGGTGTGTAGTGACTGGTACATATTGCTCTTGGGGGTGGATATATAGTCCTTGAACCTGTTTGGTATTGGCGTTAGCATATCATGGATAATACCAAGTATGTTATAACACTCAGACACGGTATCCACTATTATACGTACAGCATAGACATCATATATCTCGTCTATATCTCTGCCCTGCATATAAACTTTGCGGTATATACCATATATGCTCTTTATCCTACCGCTTAGCTGTGCTGTTATATGGTCTTCTTCCAGCCTTTTTTCTATCTTTTCTATTATACGCTCTAGGAAAAGCCCACGCTCCACCTTGTTGAGAGAGAGCTGGTCTTCTATTTCCTGAGAAGCAACATCATCTAGGTATAATAGCGCAATATCCTCTAGCTCTTCTTTTACACCGCTGATACCAAGTCTATGCGCAAGGGGTGCAAAAATTTCCATAGTTTCTAGTGATGTTTTTAGCTGTTTTTCTTTTGCTACGAAATTAAGTGTGCGCATATTATGCAGTCTGTCTGCTAGCTTGATGATGATAACACGAACATCTTTTGACATAGCTAGTAGCATTTTGCGGACATTTTCTGCCTGTCGTTGCTCTTTATCCACAGGTAGCTCCGAAGAAGAATATGATATTTGACCAAGCTTTGTAACGCCATCAACGAGCAGTGCTACATCTTCGCCAAAATCTTTCTTTACTTCCTCCACAGTGACATATGTGTCCTCTACAGTGTCGTGTAGCAGACCAGATACAACAGAGTCCGTATCCATACCTAGCTCTAGCAAGATAAGCGCAACACTCACTGGGTGCTCTATATATGGTGCACCAGATTTCCTTTTCTGACCATTATGGCTGACATACGCAACCTGAAAAGCTTTGCGTATTTTTAGTAGGTCATATTGCTTGTTACTATTGTTTATCGCTGTTTCTATGTCATGGAAAAGTTGTTCTGCATGGCTCATACCGTCACCTCTTTTCGTATAATTATGAATTGAGTAGTTCTGTAAGCTTTTTAAAAGTTTTTGCAGTATTAATATCTGCCTTTTGCGGTTGTGGTAGTAGCTTGAACGACACCACACCCTCGTCCACTGTTTTTTCTAGCAAGCTAAGCTCTTGCAATATATCCAGTGCTACTAGCACACGGAAATACCCAAAACTCTCACCCAGCTTGTGTAGCAGGCTATCGATACCCATAGTATAGGGTGAATTTGCACGTAAAATACGGAAAACAGCGGATAAATCCTCACGAGTAAAGGCGTTATCGGATAAAAACCCCTGTGGCAAATCCTCGCCCATTCGTAGCATACTGTGGCAACGTGCACCGTCTAGCTTATTTGTCATTGGGAAACTAGCAGGTACTATGTTTATCATATTTACCGACACACGCTCTGTGTTGTTATATGTATTTATAGATAATGCAACAGCACAGTTTACTACCTCGCCAATAGCAATGGGGAAGTTCTCTGCACGCATACGGAAATAAATAATATCCAGTCTGGTATTATTCTTGGTAACTTGTAGGCGAACATGCTTGCCATCGCCAACAGGTGTTATACCAGCGAGAGTAACACCACTAAGCATAAAGAGTGGCTTGGGGTTATCTGCGCCAAAAGGCTCCAGTAGCGACAGCAGTTTTATATTTTCAATAGAAATATCGGATATTTCCACAGTGGTATCAAGTTTTACTTTGAGCACGGGCATATCACTGTAGTGTTCGTAGCTATATGCCTGTATTAGGTTATAAAAAGTGTTGTAATTTTCCTCAGAAACAGAAAGCCCCGCTGCCATAGGGTGTCCACCAAACTTTAGCAGTGGTTCTTTGCAGGCAAATATAGCCTCTATCAGGTTATATCCCTCTATACTCCTGCCAGAGCCACGTAGCTCACCAGAAGATGTCTGGGAGAAAATAAGGCATGGTCTGCGGTAGCGCTCTACCAATTTTGATGCAGTGATACCCAAAACACCATGGTGCCAGTTACGCCCTTTTACTATAAGCACACGGCTATCCAGCAAATGTGGGTTTGCAGATATCATGTCGTCCACATCTGCAACAATGCCAGACTCTATATCCTTGCGACGTGTATTCATATGGTTGATTTTTTCTGCAAGCTCCAGTGCCTCCTGTGGGTCGGCGCATAGCAATAGCTCCACTGCAAGGTCCACAGAGCCTATCCTACCTGTAGCATTAATACGTGGCACAAGCCCAAAGCTTATCTCCTCACTGGTTATAGTAGCAAGGTCTAGACCTGCCACCTGTGCCAGTGCCATTAGCCCCACACGCTCGGTATTGCGTAGTACGGAAATACCACGTAGCACAATGGAACGGTTCTCGCCCAGTAGTGGCACAATATCACCCATTGTCGCAATAGCTGCTAGGTCACCAAACTGGTCCATCACCACGTCATCATTATCATATTCCATTGCCATTATTAGTTTTAGCACTACGCCAGCGCCACAAAGGCTCTTGAACTGGTAGTTGCTATCGTGCCTATGTGGGTTCACCACAGCCACACACTCAGGTATTTGTCCATCTTGCTGGTGGTGGTCTGTGACAACGACTTTCATACCAAGCTCCATAGCACGTGCTATTTCTGCGTGGGCAGATATGCCATTGTCCACAGTGATAATAAGGTTTATGCCAGCCTGTGATATACGCTCTACAGCGGCAAGGTTAAGCCCGTAGCCCTCTGTGTCACGCTCGGAGATATAGTAGCAGATATCTGCGCCCTCTTGCTCCAGATACTCGTACAGCATAACAGTAGAAACTATACCGTCACAGTCATAGTCCCCGTAGATAAGGATTTTTTCGCCATTTTCTATCGCACTACGTATACAAGCCACAGCCTCTGCCATATCTGGCAGGGTGAAACTATCGTGCATTTCTGCATAGGTGTTAATTTTCTCTGCATCAATACCCCTAGTTTTCAGAATACGTTCAAAAAACTGGGGGTATGTAGTATCATAATGTGACTGCATATCATTTTTTACATTCCATGGCAAAAAATTCAAATTCGGTTCTCCGTTCCGTCCATTGGTCAGGGACTGGTTTTATATAATAGCGATACCTAGCCTATAGTGATATCCAGTATCTTTGTATGATGTCATCACCGTCGCACACTTCGTTTTCCATAGTGCCACCGTTGTTAGTAATAGCTTTTGCAGAGCCGATATTCCCACGCTTGCAGGTTACCAGTATTTTATCAAGAGCCAGTGCCCTACACTTGTCCAGCGCAAGACCTAGCATTTTTGTTGCAATACCTTTTTGTCTATGTGCTTTTACCACACTATAGCCAATGTTGCCACCACGGTGTAGCAGATAGCCATTGAGCCTGTGCCTTATGTCTATCATGCCCACAATCTCGTCGCTGTCATTCACAGCCATAAGTGTGGTAGATGGCACAAGGCCTTCACGCACAGTTTCCTCTGTGCTGTTTTCTTGCACTGCACCAAACCAAGCCTCAAAACTCTCTGCTTGCATGAGCCCAGCAGAGCCGTCCATACTATCTCCATTTGCTATAAAGTCGGCTTTGTAGCCCATTATTTTCTCTTTATATTCCGCTGTTGGGGGTATAAGTTTTATTAGCATAACTAGCCTCCTATTAAAAAGAATAAATTAGATAATATATTTTAGCATAAATGCAAAATTATTGCAAAGTAGTTGTAAACAAATATTAGTGCTACAAGAGGCTGTTTTTATTATAAAAACACTATTTAGCGCTGTAAACCTCACATATTCGCTGTGCAATGCGTATACCGTCCACAGCTGCGCTCATAATACCACCAGCATATCCGCTACCCTCACCACAGGGGTAGAAGCCGACAATATCTGCCGAGCAACATTTTTCTCGGTCACGCAATATACGTACAGGGGAGGAGGTTCTAGTTTCTGGTGCTGTTAGTACTGCTGTAGGTGCATCAAAGCCTTTTTGCTTGCGACCCATAACAGCTAGCCCTTTTTTCATATATTCATTGACAACAGGTGGAAATAGCTGTGATATAGCACATTCTTTTACACCATTTGCATATGTAGGGGTTACAGGGTTTTGCTTGAGTGGGTACTTGCCACCTAGGAAACTGCCCACAGTCTGTGCAGGTGCCATATAGCCACCTGTTAGCTTGTACGCGCTTTGCTCTATCTTTTCTTGGAACACTATGCCGTCAAGCACACCATTACCAAAATCACGCTTATCTACAGAAACTACAAGAGCAGAATTTGCATTTTTGCCAGCACGGTTATGGTAGCTCATACCATTAGTAACCACGCCACCCTCGATAGAAGTAGCAGGCACTACTACGCCGCCTGGGCACATACAAAATGTATATGCTGCACGGTCATTCGCTGCATCTCTCCATGAAAGGTGGTACTCACCCTTTGGCAATAGTGGGTGCCCTGCAAACTCGCCATAAAGTGCCTTGTCTACCTCACTTTGTAGGTGTTCCAGCCTTGCGCCAACAGAAAAAGCCTTGCTCTCCATAGCTATTCCACTAGCATACAGGTTACGGAAAGTATCACGTGCGCTGTGGCCAGTTGCAAGTACAACCACCTCGGTGGGGATTTCTCCGCTATCTGTAACAACAGAGGTTATCTTGCCGTTTTTTCTATTAATATCTACAAGCGTGGTGTTAAATAATACCTGTCCACCCAGACGCTCTATCTCGTTTCTTATATTCACTACTACGGGGCGTAGCTTATCCGTGCCGATATGTGGCTTGGCTACTTGTGCTATCTCCTCTGGCGCGCCCATTTTTACTAGGTCGCCCAGTACAGCATCACACAGTGGGTCGTTTATACGTGTTGTCAGCTTACCGTCGGAGAAAGTGCCAGCACCACCCTCACCAAACTGCACGTTTGATGTAGTGTCTAGCTTGCCTGTACGCTGGAAATTCTCAACAGACTTAATACGCTCTTCCATACAGCTGCCACGCTCTAGTATTACAGGGCGGAAACCAAGACGTGCAAGGTATAGCCCACAGAACATACCAGCAGGCCCAAACCCAACTATAACAGGTGGTTGTAGCAGTGGGGTGTCACCCTGTGCAAAATGGGGCGGTGTTTTTACCACCACCCGCACATTCTGCTGTTCACTGATTTTTGTACCATCTTGCAATTTCACGCCTATGGTATAAATCATTTTTATATCCATACGCTTTCTGGCATCTACCGAGCTTTTAGCTACAAAACACTCTAAAACGTCACTTTGTTTTACGCCAAGAGTTTTCATAGCCATTTCTTTTGCTGTTTCTTGGTCTTTGTTAATGCCGACTGCAATATTGCTTACATGGACAATCATATTTTACCTCTATTTTTCTTGAACATTTACTACTACTTGATATTTACCTATCGCCCATACTATATCATCTCCTGGTATCTCGATATTTACGGGTACTTGGTATTGACCCACTGTCAGTTCTTCAACAGCAAAGTCTATCTCTGCAACTACGGAGTCACTTGTTAGATTTTCTATGCTTTCGGAATCGCCGATAAAATGCACGTTATTGATAACGAGTGATGTAATACTCACTGAGTATTCTGGTGGGATATTAAGTGCTGTGATGTTGGACACGTTAATGTATTTTTCTGCTAAGTTATCTACACCGAAGTTCACTACAACATTCTCAACATTACCGTAGTTTACCATATCTGCTGGTAGGCTTACATCAAATGTCACAGTGTTTTCAGTTAACAGGTTAAGCTGGTCCATATCTATGTGCCCCAGAGATATTTCATAATACCTATCTAGCACAGAGCTTGTGGCTGCTACTTCTATGGTTTCGTTAGACATAGTGTATGTCAGACGTTCCAGTGGGAAATCATTTGGAACATTGATAAATGAGAAAGTAAGTGGTATTTCTGCTATTTCCTGTACTGGTATAGTAACCTGTGCAGCATCATAGTTAGACACTATGTGGCTGTCGGCTGACTGCGTGGTGGTGGGTATTTCTCTGCCATAAAAGTCATATAATTTTATAGGGAGCTCGACATCATATGTGGTGGTGAGTGGCTCGTCCAGAGTTAGCTCCACCACAACCCTAGAAATTCGCTTTATTTCTGTCTCTGGCCCTGTTACAAGTATCCTCTCTGGGGAAAGTGTATGTGGCACTAGCAGATAGCCCTCATCAGGTACAGTAACGCCGTTTGCGACATACTCAATGTTAAAATCTTGGCTGATTTGCCTATCCACCGTTATGCTAGTTGTGCTTGGTGAAATATTTGTGATGACATAGTTAAGGTCTTCTGGGTTCTGTGGCAGTATATCTAGCTGATAAGTACCGGGTTTTAGCACCTCGGAAGTATCTATATATAGCTGGATATCATCACTGCCAAGATTGCCTATATCCTGTCTTTTACCCTCTACAGTTACAGATACATCAGACAGGGAAACAGCGAGAATATTAAGGTCGTCCGTAGCAACAGATGGTGTAGCTACTGGCACATTCTGTATATCTGTAATATACGCAGGGGAAACACTGTATATGGTTACGTACCATGATATAACAGCGATAACTATAGAAACAAGAGCGGTAGTACTTGTTTTTCTAAAAAGAGCGGTTAGTAATTTGTTCATTCTTCACCCCTCCTAAAAATTTTAGTATACCCTTTCTTTTTCTTTGTGGGGGTTTCTGGTGGCAAAAGTAAGTTTGCTAGTAGCTTGGCAAGTGCCACACTGCTCAGCCCACGGTTTAGCTTGCCGTTACGTACAACAGAGATAGCACCTGTTTCCTCAGAAACAACAAGTACGATAGCGTCAGAAACCTCGCTCATACCCAGTGCTGCCCTGTGGCGTGTGCCCAGTGCATTGCTTATCTCATAGTTCTGGGATAGCGGCAAAAAGCACCCAGCAGAGTACAGCCTACCCTCCCTGATAACAACAGCACCATCATGCAGTGGCGCATTGTGGAAGAATATATTTTGTATAAGCTCCTTGCTAGGTACAGCATCTATTAGCGTGCCTGTGGAGATAATATCACCTATCTTGGTTTCGCACTCTATTACCATTAGCGCGCCAGTATGTGTGCGAGAAAAAACCTCGCAAGAATACACAATCTCCGATATCATATCACGCGTGGGCTGTGTGTCTACATCTTTTTTCTCTACAGGGTTCTGGAAAAGAGCTAGCTTGCTAATACTGGTTTGACCCATCTGTGCTAGTACACTACGTAGCTCTGGCTGGAATAGAACAAGCAAAACAAGAGCTCCATATGTAAGCAATAGTCTAAGCACAGTTTCTAGCATAGTTAGCTGGAAAACAAGCACAACTACATAAAGTGCTAGAACAACAAGAACACCTTTGACAAGTTGTATAGCACGTGTTTGTCGCACAAGTACAATCAGCTTGTATATTAGAAACGCACTTATTGCCATATCCAGAATATCTGCAAAGTTAATAGAGCGCGTAATAGCCCATAGTTGGTCTATTAGTAGCTGAAAATCTATTGTATAAAATTCTGCGACATTAAAGTCTGCAAACATTGCAACTCTCCTTTCGTGTTTACTTTATTTGTTTATTTGAATTTTTCTAGTTTCTTTTCAAACTCTGCCATGATATCCACTACTTTTCGTGTAAAGTCATCACCTTGATATGGTGTTGTGGTGGGTTGCGGTGGTACTTGTGTATCTTCCTGTACTGGCATTTCCTCAGCAACTGGCTGTGTATCTTCCTGTACTGGAGTTTCCTCAGCAACTGGCTGTGTGTCTTCCTGTACTGGAGTTTCCTCAGCAACTGGCTGTGTATCTTCCTGTACTGGTACTTCCTCAGCAACTGGCTGTGTATCTTCCTGTACTGGTACTTCCTCAGCA
>CAYJFF010000007.1:0-23123 GCA_964369345.1 uncultured Oscillospiraceae bacterium | reverse complement strand
TATCTTCCTGTACTGGTACTTCCTCAGCAACTGGCTGTGTATCTTCCTGTACTGGCATTTCCTCAGCAGGTGCTTGTGGTGATATCTGGCGAGAAATAAACTGGCGTATTTTACGCACTAACTCCTTGTTATCACGCTGTACCAGAGCGAGTTCTTCCTCGCATTTATCTATTTTTACTGTCAGCCTACGGTTAATCTCCGTCTGTAGCTTAAGCTCTGCATCTTTGTTGCCCAAAAGCCCAGTGGATTGCTCAATGTTTTTTGTCATTATAGCTATTTTACATTCTAGCTCATTAATTCTATCCAGAAGGCTCTCTTTATCTGAGATATGGTTTGCAATTTCTGCATCACGTTCAGCTATGGTCTCGGTCAAATCTTCCATGCTTGCCCTAGCCCTATCTTGCGTTGTCAAAATAGACTCAAGCTCTTGGATTTTTTCCTGATAGCGCTTGTCCTGCTTATAGATATAGCCAAGCACATCGTTTTTTGAAAAACCAAATAATCTGCTCCTAAAAATTTTGCCATCTTTCATACCATTAACCTCCGACATATATATGATAATTATAACATTATACAAATAAAAATACAAATGTTTTTTTGGAGAATTACAACAAAAATTACATTATAGTTATATGCAAATAACGCTTTATCATAACACTCTACAATTAATAAATATTTTACCACGACAGCGCTTTTTTTTCAAGAGATTTTGCTAAAAACACATAATATACAATACTAGCTTGCTAAGTTGTAAAAATTGTATACGAATTTGTGTATATAACACTAAACAACTGCAAATATATGTAATAAATATTAAAATAATTGGTTGTAATTTAGTGTCAATTATTGTATAATGAAAAATAAATATATCAACAGAAAGGAAGTGAGTGGAATGTCTAATAAAATTAAAGTAACCATAATGGGGAACAGCTATAACCTTAATACCGAGACAGATGAGAGCAAGATAAGGGTAATAGAAGAAGCGTTAAATACACAACTGCAAGACATTAGGGATTTACACCCTACGCTTTCTGCGGTAGACACACTTACTATAGCTGCGCTTAATATTATGGACTACACAGCAGGCAACGAAGCCTCCATGGATATAATGCGCGAAGAAATAACGCAGTATCTTGATGATGCAGCAAAGGCAAGAATGGAAGTAGACGAGCTAAGGCGAGAGCTATCCATGTTGCGTAAAGAAAATATAGCGCTAAAGCGTGAGCTAGACAATCCACAGCTGTCTTTGTGAATTTTTTGTAAACAAAACAGCCGATTTGTTTGACAAACTTACTAAGGCTATTGTAAACTGATTGTAGGATAAGTCGCTTACTTAGACAGAACGGAGAAAATAATGATAAAGAGTATGACCGGATACGGTAGAGCCTCTGACACTTTTGACGGAAAAGAAATAACAGTAGAGATAAAAGCAGTAAACCATAGATACCTAGAGTATAGCTCACGTATGTTGCGTGCGTATAACTACGTAGATGATAGCCTGAAAAAGCTGGTGCAGGGCAAAATATCTCGTGGTAAAATAGAGCTAGGTCTTGTGGTTAATTCTACCGATAGCGGGACAGAAAAAGTAGAGATAAATACAAAGCTTGCAGGTGAGTACCTTACAGCACTACGCGCAATGAGCGAGGAACTAGGTGTAAAAGATGATGTTACTACCAATACTCTTTGTAGGTTCTCCGATATTTTTGTTGTGAGCAAGGTAACAGAGGACGAGGACAAGATGCAGGCGGATATACTAGCTGTTGCAAGTATTGCGCTGGAAAATTTTGTGGCAATGCGTGTGATAGAGGGCGAAAAACTGCTACAGGATATCACAGAGCACCTAGATAATATAGAAGCAAATGTACGCCAGATAGAGGAGCGTTCCCCGCAAACAGTTTCTGAATATCGCAACAGGCTAACACAAAAGCTAAAAGATATTCTAGGTAGCACTACTCTGGACGAGCAACGTATAATAACAGAGGTTGCTATAATAGGCGAAAAGCTAGCAATAGATGAAGAAAGCGTGCGACTACACAGCCACATATCACAGCTACGTGATATACTGCAAGAGGACGGTACAGTGGGCAGAAAACTAGATTTTCTTGTGCAGGAGATGAACAGAGAGATAAACACTATGGGTAGCAAGTCGCAGGATATTGATATTGCAAAGCTAGTTGTAGATAGCAAGAGTGAAATAGAAAAAATCCGTGAGCAGATACAAAATATAGAGTGATACTGGAGCAAAAAAATGAAGCTAATTAATATCGGCTTTGGTAATATGGTTTCGGCTGAGAGGCTTGTAGCTATCGTCAGCCCAGAATCTGCACCGATAAAGAGAATAATACAGGATGCACGTGACAATGGCACACTGGTAGATGCCACATATGGCAGGCGCACAAGGGCAGTTATAATAATGGATAGCGACCACATAATACTATCTGCTATCCAGCCAGAAACAGTCGCACACCGTGTAGAAGAATATGAAGATGAACAGGAGGGTCTTATTGATAATGAATAATCAAGATGGATTGCTTGTTGTTTTTTCCGGACCTTCTGGTGCAGGAAAAGGCACAATATTGGAGGAATACCTAGGACGTGGCACAGATGCAGTCTGCTCTGTATCTGCAACCACACGCAAACCGCGCCCAGGCGAGATAGACGGTGTACACTATCATTTTGTTACAAAAGAAGATTTTGAAGAAATGATAGCAAAAGGTGAAGTAATAGAGTATACTATGTACAACGATAACTACTACGGCTCGCCAACAAGGCAGATTTTTAACAAGCTAAAAGAGGGCAAGGACGTAATACTGGAGATAGAGGTAAAGGGTGCAAAACAAATAAGGGAAAAATTCCCAGATGCTCTATCGATATTTGTTATGCCACCATCTTTTGATGAGCTAAGTCGCAGGCTAAACATACGCAACACAGAGGATATGGCGGAAATACAGCGTAGACTTTTGGTTGCTAGGGAAGAGGTTTCTATGGCGCTGGATTATGACTATATTGTAGTTAATGATGTAGTTACAGAAGCCGCAGATAGACTAGGGTACATAATTGAGTCTGCACGTTGCAGTCGCAAGTTTAATAAAGATTTTATATATGAGGTGCTAGAAAATGCTTAAACCATCAATGTCACAAATACTAAAACCAGGCGAGAGCTACTACGAGTTTGTAGTTGCAGTTGCAAAAAAAGCCAGAGAGATATCTGCACAGGCAGAAGAAGAGCATGTAACAATGGATGAAAAAGCAGTTACAGTTGCAGTTAATAAGTTTGCTACAGGCGAAGAAAACCTAGAGGACATAAAAACAACAATTAAATAATAAGCTTAATAAAAATATCTATTACATAGGGGGTGCGCTGTACCCCCTATGTGTCGCACATACAAATATTTTGTGTGTAATTTATTTAATGAAGTGGGGAGTGCGAAGATTATGGATAAAACAATACTTAATATCTTGTCAGAAAATGCACGCTTGACAAATGAGCAGATTGCAGATATGACAGGCTGTACACCGCAAGAAGTTGAGCAAACTATAGCACGTCTGCAAAAGAGTGGTGTTATAAAAGGCTTTAAGGCTATAGTGGACTGGGACAAAACAGATAACGAGCTATGTGTGGCACTTATCGAGCTAAAAGTTACACCAAAAAATGATATGGGCTTTGAGGATATAGCAGAGCGTGTAGCACAGTTTGAAGAAGTAGAGAACGTGTTCCTTATGAGTGGTGGATATGACCTGTCCGTTACTGTAGAGGGTAAAACTTTCAAGGAAGTTGCTACTTTTGTATCCAAGAAATTGTCCACACTGGATTCTGTGCAGTCTACAGCTACACATTTTGTGCTTAAAAAATACAAAGAACGCGGCATTAATGACAATAAGAGCGTAGATATTAGGGAGGTAATGCTGTGATAAATTATGAAAATGTGCTTAACAAGACAATACAGGAAATAAAACCATCTGGCATACGTCGCTTTTTTGACCTCGCAAATACCATGGAGGACGTAATAGCGCTTGGCGTTGGCGAGCCAGACTTTAAAACACCATATACTATACGCCGTGCAGGTATAGAGTCACTAGAAAAAGGTCAAACATGGTATAGCGCAAATGCAGGACTTATAGAGCTAAGACGTGAGATAGCAAGCTACCTAGAGCGTAGGTTTATGATTTCTTATAACCCCAATAACGAAGTGCTTGTTACTGTTGGTGGCTCAGAGGCGATAGATTTGTGCATACGCAGTGTGGTAAACCCAGGGGATGAAGTGCTTATCCCAGAGCCATGTTTTGTTGCATACGAGCCTATAGCTAGGCTGTCCGGTGCCACAGTTGTGCCCATAAAAACCACAGCAGAGGACATGTTCCGTATAACACCACAGGCGCTAAAAGAAGTTATAACACCAAAGACAAAGTTGCTTATTTTCCCATATCCCAGCAACCCCACAGGCGCTATTATGGATAGGGAGAGCATGGAGGCACTTGCAAAAATACTGCGTGGAACAGATATACTGGTACTATCGGACGAGATTTATGCAGAGCTAACATATGAGGGCAAGCATGTTTCTTTTGCGTCTATAGACGGTATGCGTGAGAGAACTGTGGTAGTAAACGGCTTTTCCAAGGCATATGCTATGACTGGCTGGCGACTAGGCTATGCAGCAGGCCCGCACGAGCTTATTGCACAGATGACCAAGATACACCAATATGCTATAATGTGTGCACCTAGTACTGCCCAATATGCGGCGGTAGAGGCACTGCGCAACTGTGATGACGAAATAGCTAATATGGCTATACAATATAGTATGCGTCGTGGGCTGTTGGTAAACAACCTAAACCGTATGGGGCTAACTTGTGCAGACCCAAAAGGTGCATTCTATGTATTCCCGTCTATAAAAGTAACAGGCATGACTAGCGAGCAGTTCTGTGAAGACTTGCTGAACAAAAAGCGTGTTGCTGTTGTACCAGGAAATGCTTTTGGCAATAGTGGTGAGGGATTTGTGCGTATATCGTACTCATACTCTGTAGACCACTTGATAGAAGCACTAAAACGCATAGAAGCATATATGATAGAAGAAAAATTCTACAACCCAGAGGTATAGTAGCGTAATATAGAAAATCCCCTGACTATTACTGTGATAGTTTGGGGATTTTTTGTTTGTACATGCAAAAGTAATTAGCTTAATAAATAAGTAGGCTTGTAAAGATAAATTTATAAATTAAAAAAATTTTTCTAGAAACGCTTGACATTTAATAAATTATGAGCTATAATGATGTCGATGTCAAGAGAAACGACATCAAACATCAAACTTAAAAGAGGAGGAGCGCATAATGAAAAAAGTAGAGGTTTATCTAACGGTGGTTCTGGCGGTCTTGCTAGATGGGAATGTATTAAAAAAAGACGTATTGATGGATAAAGTGGAATGCAATTACCTTAAGAAAAAGCACGCGGACTTTATGGTGAAAATTCCCAGTGACGAAGACGTGACTAGCGGAAGAAAAAAACTAGAATGGGTAATCCACAATGCAAGTGAGGAAGGACTGCTCGAAAGAGTTGCACATGGACAGTACAAAATAGCGCCAAAGGGTGTTGCTAAGTTTAGGAAGCTATCCGCAGAAGTTGTGAAATTAGACAAAACAGAAGATAATTTCTTAGCGACATCACTGCTAACAAATTACGCGATTGAGTGGTTTGAAAAATTTGTGAAATACACGGCATAAAATGTGAGTTGGTAAGCAGTGCAAAGTTTTACAAAAATAAGGCTTTGCACTTGAGTAATTAGGTAAGAGGGGTAAAAGTATGGAAAATGTGAACGAAATTTCAGTTTTGTTGATAAAAACAATGTGTAAACCAGAAATGGTCACCATTTCCAACAAGCTAAAAAGTATGAGAGAGCTTGTAGGTGGCAGTGTGGACGAGTTTTCGCCATACGATGATGGTACTATTTTTGTGCATAATGCCAATGGAAAAATGCTTGATATGCCATTTAATCGTTATATTTTTGATGAAAATGAAGAAGCGATAGATGTGATAGTAGGTGATTTTTTTATTTGCTACGCGCCAGGATTTAGTGAATCCTACCAAAGCTTGCCCAAGGACTTACAAGAACATTATAGTGCTATGTTTGACATAACAGACGAGATTTTATTTAACTAAAACGAATTTATGACGGAAAAGGAGAATGGATATGGTTGAAAATAACAACAAGAAAATAAAGAGGCTAGCAATGATAGAGCTGAAAATATACGAGGATTACAGCTATGATATAGATATTAAAGCGGCAAAAGAATATGACGAAAATGGTTTTGAGTGGGATGACATCGAAGCCATTTGGGGTGGAAAAATGCCAACTGTAGAGCCTACGACAATAATGAGACCCTTAACCTCAAAAAATTCACAAATACTCGATGTTATCCAGCTAGTAATAACTAAGTTGGAGGATGTGTGCATAGTGGATTTGGATGTGGCGCGTGTGGATGAAGAAGTGCTAGTGGCTACAAAAGCGCTAAGTGTCATAAACAGCGTAGAAAAGTCCACAATACTGGATAAGTACACCAGAAAAATAGGCCTAACGAAACAGAAATTTGTACAGCATTTGTACGACCTTATTGTTTGGAGCAAAAATGCAAATGGTGCAACATTGGACTACTCAAAAAGTGCACTGTTTGCTGTTCTATATGGCAAATCTTCTGCAAACGATAGGAAAGTTCTGCTGGCAAATTTTGTAAAAGCAGTTACTGAGGACTATGACTATTAATTAATACAGTCTTTATAGGATATCACAGCAAAATCCCCTGACTATTACTGTGATAGTTTGGGGATTTTGGGGTATAGATTTTAGGTTGATTTTAAAGTATAATAGTGATATTATTTGCTAGCTGATACTATAGCGTGCAGACAAAAGAAAATATATATCATAGCAATCAACCAGTGAGTTTATATGAAAGGAAAAGAATATTATGTCAAATCCAATTACTGCTATTGTTGTAGGTGCGGGGCACCGTGCTGTACTATATGCCTCATATGCTATAGCAAACCCAAATGAGCTAAAAATTGTAGGAGTTGCAGACCCAGACCCAATCAGGAGAGAGGCGCTTAAAAAAACACACGGATTTTCGGACGAAATGTGTTTCTGTGGTGCAGATGAGCTTGCAGAAAAAGGCAAACTAGCAGATGCGATAATAAATGGCACTATGGATAAACAGCATGTGGAAACAGCTATACCACTTTTAAGAGCAGGATATGATATGCTCCTAGAAAAACCATTTGCACTAAACCAAGACGAGATGATGCAGTTAGTAGAAGTGGTTAAAGAGACGGGTAGGCAGGTTATGATTTGCCATGTTTTAAGATATGCTCCTTTTTATAAAAAGATAAAAGAGACAATATTATCTGGCGAGATAGGCAAGATAATAAATATACAGCTTAATGAGCATGTCAGTTACCACCACTTGGGGACAGCATTTGTGCGTGGAAAGTGGGGTAATGAGATAAAATGTGGTGCACCAATGCTATTAGCTAAAAGTTGCCATGATATGGATATTATGCTGTGGTTAAAAAGCGAAAGTAAGCCAAGTAAAATAGCGAGCTTTGGTAGTGATTACCAGTTTTGCGAAGCGAACAAACCCAGTGGTGCAGGCAAAAAATGTATGGAATGTAAAATTGAAACAGACTGTCTGTACTCTGCAAAGAAGCACTATATAGATCACCCAGATAGATGGTCGTTCTATGTGTGGGACAGCCTTGAGCATATAGAAAAGCCCACCATCGAGGACAAGGTAAAGAGCTTATCAGGAGATAACCAATATGGCAGATGTGTATGGGATTGTGAGCACACTGTGGTTGACCACCAGTCGGTAATAGTTAATTTTGCAGATGGTGCTACTGGCTCGCTGAATATGATAGGCGGCTCTGCAGGCTCGGAAAGGAACTTGCATATTATAGGCACCAAAGGCGAGATTAAAGGAGTGCTTGATGAAAATAAATTTACTATAAAAACAATTGCTACTAAAGAAAAGACGGGCTATAAGGTAGAGGAAGTTGATTTTAACGCAAGTGGAGACAAAGAAAGCGATATGGCAGGGCATGGTGGCGGAGATTTGCATTTGGTTGCAGACTTTGTAAATGTGCTAAAAAACAAAGCACCCTCAGTGTCCTGTACTAAGATACAAGACAGTGTTTATGGGCACTATACAGTATTTATAGCAGAGAAATCACGCAAAAACAGTACAGTAGAAGATATGGTGAATATTGAAATTTGAGCATGCTCATAAACTTTGTTAAGTGCGCGAGCGAATACCTGTAAATTATCATGAGCAAGAAAGAGAGAATATATGCGTTTCAAAGATTGTTATTATGATATAAAAGCTAACCGCTTAACCATTGCTAATAGCTTGATTAAACGTGAATACTTAATTTGCGAGCATGGATTGTGCCCTGTTTCATTGACGGACTTACAAACAAGATATGCTTGGTGTGGCGGAGATAAGCTTAATGCTGTTGCAACATTTGTAAGTTTGGACCAATACACAATAGGCCATAGATTGTCAAACAATGGTGAGCTTTCTGGTGATTTTTTGGAAATATCCATTGAGGCAAGAAGCGGTACACTAACACAGAAATTTGTTTGGGAGATTTTTCCCGATAGCCCACTTATTAGTTTTTTCTATGAACTAACAAGTGCAGATGATTTTACAAATAATATCGAAACCGAAAGCTTTGCGGTAGCCACTACAGGGGTGGAACTTGCAGATAGTGCATCAATAAATGGCAAAAAGAAAGATGTTATCGACTATATCGCCTTAAATAAAAATCACTATAAACTAACTGCTACTAAGTTCTATGACAAAACAGATAAAAACGACGAGCTAGTGTCGGTAAAGGAAGAAAGCTATTACCGCAGAGGGCAATATGAAAGAACTGCAAATATGCTGATAGTAGATGACTATCTGAGTGGAAATGCAGCATTTGCCAACGAAAGAAGTTTTATCGCTTAAAAACATAATATCTGTGTACAAAGAGTGCAGAGCCGACTTTTACGACGCTACCATAATGCCTATAGGCCAAACCCCAGACGGTATTTCCTTTACTGGGTTTAATGTGATAGTTGGCAAGGGCGAGGGGTATTTATTACTATTTAGAGAGCTTGGTGAGCAAGCTGAATTTGTATTTGATATAAAAGAAGTTGGCACAAGAAGTAATTATGAAATATTGGCATCTAACGATGATAGCGCGGAGCTGTTGTTTTTGGCAGAGCGCAAGCTAAAGACAACATTTACTAAGCAGGGTGCCTATGCTTTTATAAGATATTTTTGATATAAAAAGGGAAATTAGTTTGACAGAAAACCTGTACTGATATTATCCACAACACAACTAAAAATTATTTTTGTGCCGACGTGAAGCGGCAGAATGGAGCATTATTATGAACTACACAAGAGTAAACGAAGTAAAATTTAAAACACTATATGTAGATGCACACGAGGAGTATTTCTACAAATTTGCACTTGATACACTTATAGAAGAAGACCATCTACAGCTAGAAGCACTAGATGGCGACTTTTTCAAGCATCTATATGGCTTTATACTACAGATGATGTATGTAGATTTCTGCAATATCATTGACGATGGAGGTTATGAGTACGATTATGATGAACTAGAATACCCACTGGATGACAATATTATCCCCGTCTTTTACGACGTGTTTATTAGAGGGGAAGAAGAAAGACCAGTGGTCGAGTTTGATAGTGATGAGGACTTTGAGATAGACCCATGCGCAAGCTATATCGATATAGCGGAGCTAGATGAGGAAGAGCCGGACGAGGTGGAAATGCTACAGGAACTAATCGCAGAGTTTAGGCCACAAGTAGCAAAAATGCTGTGCTCAAAATATTCTACAATAGAGCTACTGTATATGATGTACTACACAAACAAAGACAAGGTGATAATGGGTGAGCATGGCGAAGAAACAGAAGAGTATAAAAGCTACGAGGACTATGTGGCTTATGTAGCAGAGTGCATAGATAACCAAACCATAGACAATGTACAGGCATATGCATGGATTGAGGACGGAATGTCATAATAATATAGCTATATATAAAACAGCCTGTAATCCCTTATAGCAAGTGGATTTATAGGCTGTTTTTGTGCTGTGTGTATTATAAATCGATATAGATGTCGGGGTCCATGATTTCTGCCTCTGTTTTATCGTGTGTGATATATAGTATAGTCTTGCCTTTTGCCTCTGTTTTTACAAAGTCGATTGTTTTGAGCTTAGTTTCATCATCAAGCCCCTTGAATGGCTCGTCGAGCACCAGTACATCAAAGTCTGCAAAAACTGCACGTAAAATTGCTATACGCCTTTTCATTCCACCAGATAGCGAGCTTACTTTTTTGTTACCACAGCTTGGCAACCCTATAGTGGAGAGTGCCTTGTCAATACGTGCCTTAGTCATCTTTGAATAGCTGTCTTTATGCAGATGTGGCAGTATGATATTTGCATATACATCAAGATTTTCGCATAGCCTGTCCTCCTGAAATACACAGCTTATCTTCATGTTTTCCAGCCCCTGTAGCTCGCCTGTGTCGGGTGTTTCCAGCCCCATAAGTAGCCTGATTAATGTTGTTTTTCCCTTGCCAGACTGCCCCATGATACAGGATATTTTATGTCTTGGGAGAGATAGATTATAGTTGCTAAAAACTACAGTGTCACCATATCTTTTACATACATTTTTAAAAATAATCATTTTACATTAACCCTCGCAAGCTGAGCATTTAGCCGTTTTATCAAGATAATAAATGTTTTTTCAAACAAGAAGCTTACAATGATAATTACAATAGTCCATGCAAAAAGAGTGGGGATATCCAGAAAAATCTTCGCTTGATACAGGTTTTCGCCTATGGAGTTATCGGGCAAGCCTATTACCTCTGCGGCAATTCCAGATTTAAAGCACATTCCCAGTCCCACTACACATGCTGACTCAAAAAATGGCATTATCTGTGGTAGTATGATGTACCTGATTTTTGTTATATGCGACATACCAAAGATTGTTGACATTTCGCTAAGCTGCTTGTCAAGGTTGTCTATACCTGTCAAAACATTTGTATACACAACAGGCATTACCATAATAAAACTGATAAAAACTGATATGTTTTCCGACGATATCCATATTAGTATTAGGATGATTATGGAGGCAACAGGGACGGACTTTGATACGATAACAAAAGGGCTGATTAATTGCCTAAATAGCATAGACTTGTGCGATATAACCGCAGAGACAACACCAATGGACACAGCAAGCAAAAAGCCTAGAGTTATTTTCCACATGGAGTGCAGTATAGACTGCCAAAAATAAATTTCCTGCACAAGAAGCACCAAGTCCTGTAACACTGACAGTGGTGTGGGCAGGAGTATCTGCGAATTTATCACCATACTAAAAAACTGCCAAAGGGCTATCCAAAACAGGATAACCCAAATAGGCAGTTTTTGTTTTTTTGTATTGTTATTATTATTGTCCATAATAGAATGCATCATCAGGTAACGCACCACCTATAGCTTGTGGGTTTTGTTCGAACAGAACATTTAGGTATCCAGAAAGCATATCTTTCATTTCTGCACCCTCAACGAATACTATGTTGCACTCAGGCAATGCAGTTAGCGCAACTGCCTCAGGCACAATCTCATATCCACCGACCAAAGTCGCCGCTTCCTCAAGATTGTTGTTTACAAAATCTACACTTGCAGCATAGTTTGCCATAAAATCTGATACTGCTGCTGGGTTTTCGTCTGCAAAAGCTGCATTTGCAACAACTACGCCTGTAACAAGAGTTCCCTCAATTTCAGAATTGTCCCAAACCTCAGTCAAGTCCAGCGCCACACGGATACTCTCGTCTGTAGTCTGCGCAGTAGTAACAAAAGGCTGTGGCAACATTGCGATAGCATTTTCCTCTGCTGCAAGGGCAGCAACTACCTCTGCTTGCTCTGCTTTCCACTCTATAGTAACAGAGTCTGTCAAGCCATTTGCCGCTAAAATTTGGTTTAAAGCATACTCAGGAGTTGCACCTTTTCCGCTTGCATATATAGTTTTCCCAGCAAGGTCATCTATGGACTGGATAGTGTCGCCACTCTGCACAATGTATAGAACACCTAGAGTGTTTATAGCAAGTACATCTATGCCACCATTGCTGTTGTTGTACAATACACTTGCGACATTTGCAGGCACAGCAGCAATATCAACCTCGCCTTTTACAATCATAGGAGTAACTACATCAATAGCAGTTTCTATAGAAAATGTATAGTTGTTGCTTGTGATATCACCATTTTCTGCATCACTCATAAACTTCACCATTCCCATTGCAGTAGGGCCTTTAAGTGCTACAACGGATATATCGGTAGGTGTGGTAGTAGGTGTTGTCGCTGCATCTGACTCAGGCGCTGTGCTCTCCGATACAGGCACATCTGGGGTGCTGGATTGTGAGGACACCGACGATGGTGCAGTTGATGATGTAGATACTTCGGCAGGTGTCTCGGCTTCGCAACCAGAAAATGCAAACAAAGCCATTG
The DNA here is from genome assembly GCA_964369345.1 of uncultured Oscillospiraceae bacterium. Classification (GTDB taxonomy): domain Bacteria; phylum Bacillota; class Clostridia; order Oscillospirales; family Ruminococcaceae; genus Angelakisella. The sequence goes on along the minus strand of CAYJFF010000007.1, from coordinate 10,569 downwards.
TGCAGATTATCATTGAAATTATTGTTTTTTTCATTTTTTCTCCATTCAGTTTTCGTAACTCAATTTGTTGTTAAATCCACAGTTTCGCAATCAATGCTCCACTAAGGTATGACGTATTATTTTAGCATTTATGTGCAAAATTGTCAAGATATTTATACACCTTAAACAAAGTCGGGTTTAATGTGTAGATATAATAAATCCCACTATCTTAGTCCATTAGTTAGCGCCATTTTTTGCGACTTTTCTGTATTCTGCAAACACCTCGTTGCGTTGGTCGTACTGTGCCTTGGTCATGTGGATTTTTCCCTTGTGCAGGTCAATCACATTGTCAGCCCTTAGAGACTGTATATGCCTTTTGAGCGTGTTCAGGGATACGCCAGATTCCTCGCAGATTTCTGCTCTGGTTTTTGGTATGCTCACAATATCTTGGTGTTTGATACCACTATTCTCAGCTTGCTTTATTAAATATTTATATAGTAGGTACTTGCCAGAATAGAAAATACGCTCTCCACGGTTTGCGCTGACACGGTATAGCTTTTTTGCCGTACTTTGGCATATTTTAAGCAAAAATTGTGGGTCTTCTTCTATCCATGCCCATAAATCTGATGCTGGCAGATAGGCAACTGTACAACGTGTGACTGCCCGCAAGGTAACAGAGGACTTAGGCTCCGATGCCATTAGTGTTATTTCTCCTACATAGGAGATAGCTTGGTTTGTTTCGATGACAAACACACCACCATTTTCAAACTCACTGATGACACTGTGAGAACCTTCTAGTACCACACCAAACAAGTCGAGCTTTGCACCACGCTGATGAATTATACTACCTTCATCATATGTTTTTAGGATAAAACTATCTCTCAAATGTGCAGGAACTCGGCGAAAATATGGCTCGGCATGTGGGTATAGGCTCAGTATATTTTCAACAGTCATGGGATACCTCCATCGACTTTTTTCTACATTTTATCACAAATTTTTTGTGATTTCAACAAAATAGCTCATATGGTCTTTTATTTTTTCCTGAAACCTTTATACTTACCCTATCAAATCGATTAGGAGAATGATTAATGAAAAAAACAGTGTATGTCTATCCGTCCATTATGGAGCGTATCAAAACTGAGTGGCCCATTGTATTGCTCAGCTTCATCTGTCTGGTTATTGCAGAGTCCATCGGCAAAATAACACTTGGTTTCTTTACACTTACGCCAATCTTCTACACACTAACACTGGGTATCATAAGCGGACCAAGTGTCACCAAGATTTTAAAAGAAAAGCACGTAAAAGCAGCATCTAAGCTTGTTGTAGTTGCAGTACTTCCATTCATAGCAAAAATCGGTATCAATGCAGGCGCAAACCTAGACATCATCATAGCATCTGGCCCTGCACTGCTTTTGCAGGAGTTTGGCAATCTGGGAACAATCCTGCTTGCTATGCCAGTGGCGCTTCTCATGGGGCTAAAACGTGAGAGTATAGGTGCGACACACTCCATAAACCGTGACACAAACCTAGTGCTTATGCAAGATATGTACGGTGCATCATCACCACAGGCACGTGGCACACTTTTAGTATTTATAACAGGTACCATCATTGGCCCTATGTTTTTCAGCCTGATGGCATCTTTCTATGCAAATACAGGTCTGTTCCACCCTTACGCACTGGGTATGGCATCTGGTGTAGGCGCTGGTATTATGATGAGCTCTGCTGTTGTTACACTTTCAGAAATGATGCCACAACACGCCGACCAAATTGCAGCCCTAGCTAGTGCAAGCGAAACACTATCTGGCAGTACAGGCATTTACATGGCGATATTTATAGGACTGCCTCTGTGCAACTGGTTGTACAAGCACCTAGAGCCAACACTGGGCCGTGTGACAAAGGCTGGACGTGCCGCCGCTGCTGCTATTGAAGCAGAAGAAGCCCTAAATAATCAAGAGAAATAAAGGAGAAAATATATATGCGTTTTAGAGAATGGATTATGATGCTGTCTATAACTGGTGTCGGTATTCTAGCAGCAAACTTTTTGAGTATAGGTGCAAGTGTGGCAGACTCACTACCTGGTGTGCTAATATTATTGGTGATTTCTCTATTGGCTGTGGTATGTCAACGTTTTATACCACTAAAGAAACTACCAGTGCTTGCTTATTGCTCCATTATAGGGCTATTACTGGCGTGCCCAATATCGCCAATATCTAGCTTTGTTATTGCATCTGCCGCTAAAATAAATTTCTCTGCACCACTAGCGATGATGGGTACATATGCAGGTATATCTATCAGTAACCAATTGAGAACTTTTGTGAAACAAGGCTGGAAAATGATAGTTCTTTCTATCTTGATTATGCTAGGAACATTTACTGGCTCCCTATTGATAGCAGATTTCATGCTTAAAGTTACAGGAGTGGCATAATGGATTTTTTACTTAGCATAGTAGTCTGTGGTGGCGTTGGCTTACTCATTGGCTGGTCTGGAATTGCTGGGTTTCTTTTGCCCATATTTTTTGTAGGATATCTAGGGCTTTCTGTAGAGCAATCGCTGAGTATTAGCTTTTTCTGCTTCATGCTATCTGGTGCTATAGGCGCTTATAATTACTGGAAAAAAGGTCAGCTGGCAGTAAAACTCGGTGTTTTCCTGTCAGTTGGTAGCTTGTTTGGCTCGCTACTAGGTGTGCTACTAAGTCGCAATGTCCCAGCAAATGTATTCACGATAATCCTATATGGAGTGGTGCTGTTTTCTGGGCTTTCTATTTTGTTTAGAAAAGACAAAGAGCGTGAAAACGCTAGTATTGATACTGCAAAAAAGCCTGTGCTTGTAGCGCTTGGTTTTATAACTGCTGTCATTTGCTCCTTGACTGGCGCAGGTGGCCCAGTCCTTGTAATGCCATTGCTAGTTGTTCTTGGCGTTCCCATACGCACAGCTGTTGGTGTAGCGCTTTTTAATTCTATTTTTATTGCTATGCCTGCCTTTACTGGCTATATTTCTCGTAGCGATATGTGTGAGATTTGGGTGCTGTTTGGGGTCTGTGCAGTGAGCCATGCTGTTGGTATATGGGTGGGTAGCAAAACTGCACACAAAATCAACCTAAAGGTGCTAAAACCCACAGTTGGTGTTATATCTATAGGCATTGCAATATGGAAGTTTTTGGATATGGTTTTTTAGGAGGCAAGATGAAAAAAGTTGACTTATTACTGAAGAATGCCCAGTATCTCACTGCGGATTTCCGTGTGGAACAGGGTGTAGATATAGCCGTCATTGGGGATAGCATTGCTGATATTACTGCGCATGGCGAGTTTGAGGCAGAACAAACAATAGACTGTACGGACTTGCTACTGATGCCAGGCTTGGTAGATGGACATTTGCACACAAGTCAACAGCTCTTGCGTGGTCGTCTGCTGGACGAAAAACCTGTTATTTGGAAACGTGTAAATGTGCCTTTCGAGAGCCGTTTGGACGAGGAACTCTCTGCTTTGAGTGCAGAGGTAGCAGCGCTTGAGATGATTTGTTCTGGAACAACTGGCTTTGTGGATGTAGGTGGCAAAATGCCGTTAGCGTTCGTTCCTGTTTACCAGCAGTCGGGGCTTCGTGGACGCTTAACATACCTGACCAATGACTCACAGTTCACCCCAGAAGCACTACGTACTAATGTAGAGGAGTCTTTGCGTCGCTTGCCAGAACTACACAGCGTTCTTGGTGGGAAACTGCAGGGATACCATTCTATTGCAACACTGAACGCTGCCTCACTAGAGTTGATAGAGGCACTCTTTGCACAGGCAAAAGAGCTGGACAGACCCATGACTATACATATGAATGAGTATAGCAGTGAAGTTTTTGATTTTATTGAGAGATATGGGAAACGCCCGTTCGAATTTTTATATGACAACAAATTGCTAGATGTAAAAATGGTTGCATCTCATTGTATATACTTATCCCAGCAAGAGCAAGAGATTTTACAAGAAAAAGACGTCGTTGCTATCCATTGCCCATTCTCCAACTGTGGCAAGGGTGTGCCAGCAACCCCAGCACTAATTGCAAAAGGAATAAAGGTGGGACTGGGTACGGACGGTGCAGGGCACGGTGGTCTGGATATGTTCAAAGAGATACGACTGTTCCGTGGTGTTATGAATATAAGCCATGGTTTATCCAGTGCAGACCCACAAATTATGCCAGCAAAAACTCTGCTAGGGCTAGCCACAGCAGGCAGTGCAAGCGCATTGTTCGAGGAAAATCTAGGTAGTATTGCTGTTGGTAACAAGGCAGACATTATTGCTATTGACCAGTTGCAACCACATCTTTTCCCCACACAAAACATCGTAAACACGCTTGTGGAGTCAGCCGACGGACATGATGTAGTGCACAGCATAGTAGGTGGGCAAGTACTAATGAAAAATCGCCAAGTACTCACATTAGATGCAGAAAAAATCCGCTTTAATGTAAAGCAGTTTCTAAAAAAACACCCAGAAATGGCTTTTTGGAAATAGTGTAGTACATTAAGAAATATTACAAGAATGAGCAACAGCCTGTAGCCCCAAAGAAAAGGGTTTACAGGCTGTTTTTTGTTGTAGTCTATATAGTGGCTATATGCTCTCCGAGAAAAAGAACTCTCGTTTTGGTTTTGTGGTATTTTCGCCCACTATGGATATGTTTTGTTCATATTCATTTTTTATACTAGAGCTTGCTATAAGCACCCTGTAGTCGCCAGAAGATATAGTGAACTCACCGTTTTTGTAACTACCAAACTGGTCAAGATAAAAACGCATTTTTACTTTTTTGCTCTCGCCGACTTTCAGTGCTGTCTTTGCAAAACCAAGTACTTTTCTTGTGTTTTTGGCTGTATTCTCGAAATAAAACTGTGTTATCTCTGCACCGTCGTAGTCACCAGTATTTTTAACATTAAACTCGATGTCAAAAGACCCCTGAGCAGTGTCAACTTCACTCATCACACAAAAATCGCTATAGCTATATTCTGTGTAGCTAAGCCCGTACCCAAACGGGAACATCATAACCCTGTCTGTGTCGTGCAGTGTTACTGGCACATCAGCATTTGTATTTGGTATAGTAACAGATAGCTTGGCTGTAGGGTTTGTTCTACCAAACAATATCTCGCCACACGCTCTACCGCCTTCTTCGCCTGGGTACCACGCATATATAACAGCGGCACATTTATCAGCAAGATTTGCTATAGCCATTGGTCGCCCACCAAACACGACCATAACTACTGGCTTACCAGTCTTTATAAGCTCCTCTACGTAATGCTCCTGCATGCCAGGCAGGTCTATATTACCCCTTGATGTACCCTCGCCACATAGGTATCTATTCTCGCCTACAGCAACGATAATAACATCGCTCTCGCAAGCTTTCTGTAGTGTCCTATCAAAATTCGTTTCTGGGACAACCTCCAGCGGTCTGCGGTTAGCTGTTTTTTCACGCTCATCTCCACCGTTGCCGTCTTTGGCATTTTTGTCGTCCTCAACCCAGCTAAAACCACGCTCGAAAAGTATCTCTGTGCTATCCTGCGCAAACTCCCTGATACCATCGAGCAGAGTATGGAGGTATGGCTTTTTCCTATCAACAGGGATACTGTGGAAAAACTCAGCCAATCCACCCCAGCTATAGTCACCCAGTAGCGAGTAATAAGAGTCTGCATTGGGTCCTGTTACTAGCACCTTGCCCAAACTGCCTTTTAGTGGAAGAATACCGTTGTTTTTCAGCAAAACAATGCTCTCCCTTGCAGATTGTAGCGCGTCATATCTGTGGCTGTCGGGGTCTGTATCTATACCAGTCTGTAGCACTATATCTTTTGGTAGTAGGGATTCTTTAAAGGATAAAACACGTGCTAGTGCTCTGTCTATAACACTCTCGTCAATCTCGTTGTTTTTTACTGCATCTACAAGGTGCTGGTAGTTTACACCAATGGGTAAGTCCACATCTACTGTAGCCTCGATAGACTTGATAGCGCTGTCTTTGCTGTTGTTTGTAAAACTATATTTGTTGTGTATGTTGTTTATAGCACCATAGTCCGATACAACCACGCCATCAAAACCCAGATGCTCTCTTAGTGACTGCACAAGTAGCTCCTGAGAGCAGGTAGCTGGCACATCACGGAAAACATGGTAGCCAGGCATGACTGCTTTTACTTGGCTCTTAGTTACTGCAACCTCAAAAGGTGTGAGCGTTTCGTTAAGAAAAAAGTCAACCTCTTGGTTTTCCGCACCATAGCCAGCATAATGCTTGGCAGTAGCACCCACACCATTATGCTGTAGCCCATGTATAAAAGCATCAGCAAAAGCAGACACAACATAAGAATCCTCACCAAAACCCTCTTCTCCACGTGCCCAGCGTGCATCTGTAATAATATCCATCATAGGGCTAAGTGCGTAGTATCCACCCAGTTTTTTCATAGTTTCTGCTGCGTTTTTAGCATTTTGCTTTACAAGCTCGGGGTTAAAGCTACACGCCATACCTATCATTTGTGGTGTTACCGTAGCACCTTTTGATGCTACACCATTTATTACTTCCTCATGGAAAAGCACAGGGATTTTGCTGTTGGTATGATTAAGAACAAACTGCTGTACTTCGTGCATAATCTTTGCAAGCTCGTCGCCACTATACCCAGTGGAGCTACCAAACTGGCAAATATGACCTATACCATGTGGTATAGTTTGCGTACACTTTTCTAGAGAAAGCTCGTCACCCTCCATCAGGTCCTTTAGCCAAATACCTCTTAGCTGTGCTACTTTTTCTTCTATACTCATCTTTGCTATTTTGTTCAACATATAAATTCTCCATATCATCAAATTTATAGAATAACCTGTCCATTATTATAGCATGGATAGCAACTACAATCAATTCATTATATATGAATACTAATTTTAAGTATAAACAAATATAAAAAAACCCCCGACCCGTAGTCTACGAGCCGAGAGTTGATTTATGTAGTTTGTGGGATTAATACAAAAGACCAGATGCAGCAAGTAGTGCTCCAAGTATAGAGTTTGCAAGTGTTAGTAGCAAAAATATAATGCTAAGAACAATGCCAGCTGTGGATTTACCGCCTGTTTGCCCCTTTTTCTTTGCTGCGATACCCAAACAAAGACCTGTGATTGTTACTGGGAAACCGATAAATGGTAGTAGCCATGCTACTATGCCTACAAGGCCAAGAACTAATGATGCTGTTGCCATAGAGATACTCCTTCTGTCGCTATGCGACTAATAAATTTGATTTTTTTCTTATAAGAATAAGATATTAATAACCATTTGCTATTATAGCACTATGCACTATGAATATGCAAGTTTTTTATAATAAAATACAAATTTATTCTTCGTACTTCCAGTTGTGCCATACATTTTGGACGTCATCATTATCATCTAGCATATCCAGTAGTTTTGTCATTTTGTCGCGCATTGCCTGCTCTGGTATAGCTGTTTCTGTAGATGGTAGATACTCTGGCTGAGCAGAAAGCAGGGTGTAGCCCAGTTTCTCCAGTGCCTCACGCACACTACCAACATCTGCACTAGCGCAGTAAATATACACTGTTTCACCGTCAAATTCGATATCATCAGCGCCAACTTCCATGCAATGCTCCATAGCGATATCTTCCGATATACTACCCTCTGCATTGTCTATAGCCACAACACCGCGTCGCTCAAACATAAAGCCCACACAGCCAGTTTGACCTAGGTTGCCACCATATTTATCAAAGTAATGGCGCAAGTCACCAGCAGTGCGGTTGCGGTTATCGGTAAGTGTTTCCACAATAACAGCAACACCACAAGGGCCATAGCCCTCATATACTAGCTCCTCGTAGTCATCTTTATTATCAGCACCAGCAGCTTTTTTTATACACCTATCCACATTATCATTGGGTAGGTTTGCAGCTTTTGCCTTTGCTATAGCATCACGCAGCTTGCTATTTGCAGATGGGTCTGCGCCACCGGAGCGCACAGCAACAGCTATCTCGCGTGCTATTTTTGTAAAAATCTTTGCTCTTTGAGCATCAGTTGCGCCTTTTTTGCGCTTAATGGTACTCCACTTTGAATGTCCTGACATTATATAGTGTTCTCCCTCTTTTTAGTAGAATATTCCTGTTTGTCATTATACAATTATGCTTTTTCCTCAAGATATTTTACAAGCTCGCTAACAGTGCGAATATCTTCCACATCTTGGTCTGCAAGCTCAATATCAAACTCAGACTCGAGTGTCATAACAATATCCACTAAGTCTAGCGAATTTGCACCCAGGTCAGTAACTAGGTCACTGTTCATGTTTATCATTGTTACATCAAGATCTAGTTGCTCTGCCAATATTTCCGCTACCTTATCAAATACCATAATCATTCTCCTTTGTTCATCATAAACTAAAACTAAAACACAATTTTGTAAGGTTTAAAACCATTGTGCACTTTTTCACCTTTATATTATCTTTTTTTTTGTTAAGTTGCAAGTGTTTTCTTGAGTTTTTTTCAAAATTGTACTATTTTTTTACTAAAAAGAGGGTTTATTAAATTTCTTTTGTTAATTTTTAAAAAAAAGCTTGATTTTTGCATTAAAAGCTGTTAATATACTAATGTTACTTTACAAACAGCTTCTGCTGTTAATTTTGATTAAAGGAGGTGCAGAATTATGGCTAAATGCGATATCTGCGGAAAAGGCGTTACTTTCGGTATTAAAGTCTCCCATTCCCACAGGAGAACAAATAGGGCGTGGAAACCAAATGTAAAAAGGGTTAAAGCTGTTGTAAACGGTTCTCCTTGCCACATTCACGCGTGCACCCGTTGTATGCGTTCGGGTAAGGTCGTACGCGCTGTCTAAGCCGAGGCAGAAACAGGTGAACAAATTAAGCCTCCGCTTTTTTGCGGGGGTTTTTGTTTTATATAAAATAATATTACCACGCAGTTGTTTTTATGATAAATTATTAGCATATATCTATCAATTTCCAAGAACATCAGTGTATCACATATTACAATACACGTAGCAGTGAGCGTCTTGCGCGTGTGTTATGGGGCTTTTTGCCCTCGCTCAGCGGAATGGAGAGTAAATTACTATGAATATTTTAATAATTGGTTGTGGAAAGCTTGGCTCTGGGCTTGCAAACTCGCTTTCTCACAGGGGGCACGATGTAGCAGTGGTAGATGCTAACAATGATAACTTCAACCACCTAGAGGACGGATTTACAGGCTATGTAGTCGCTGGCGTGCCTATAGACAGGGAAACACTGGAGCGAGGTGGCATAGAGGCGTGCGACTTTTTGGTTGCAGTAACAGATGATGATAATGTCAATGTCATGGTTTCTCAGCTGGCAAAAGAGTTCTATGGTGTTTCAAAAGTTTTGACACGTATATACGACCCTAAGAGAAAAAATGTGTTCAAGCAGTTTGGCCTGCATACAATATCACCTACAGCACTTACTGTAAATGTTATAGAGCAAGTTATAGACGGCACCCCACTAGAAGAAGTTAATCAGGTGACGTTTGGTGACACTACGCTGCATTTTGATGCTATAAAAGTGCCGAAATCTCACTACCACAAGATGCTAAGTGAGATAGTGCCAGAGCCTACAGAAACTATCATAGGTGTACAGCAAGAAAGCGGCCGTGTTATTTTGCGTGACGGTAACGCAAACTACAGGATAAAAGCAGGCGACCAAATATTATACGCAAAGATGATATAATAACCGCACACATTAGCAAAAACAACGATTTTTAGTGGGTGCACGAGAACATTGAATTGACTAACCTGCACATGCTTGTGGTGTTTTCTTGATTTAATGATATAGCGAGGAGGATAACCAGATGAAAGTTGTAGTAGTCGGTGGTGGAAAGATTGGGTATTACCTAGTAAAGACACTACTAGAACACGGACACCTACCTATTATGATAGAACAGGATAAAAAGTCTTGCAAGTCAGTTTCTGATATGCTAGGTATCACCAGTATTTTGGGTGACGGTAGCACGATAGAGGCGTTACAGGCAGCCGGTGTGCAAGATGCGCAGAGCTTTGTTGCCGTTACTGGCTCGGACGAAGTTAACCTAGTAGCTTGTCAGCTAGCAAAAAAGATATATAATGTACCCAAGACAATAGCACGTGTAAATAACCCCAAAAATGCCGAGGTTATGAAACGTCTTGGTGTGGATATACCTCTATCAAGTACGGACACAATAGCGCGTCAGATAGAGCGGGAGGTGGATATAGCAGCTATTCGCCAGCTGATGTCACTAAACCATGGTAATTTTAGCATTATCGAGATTGTCTTACCAACAGACTACGAGCTTAATGGACAGAGGATTAGCGAAATACGCCTACCAGATGAATGTGTTATTATTTCTATTACCAGAGAGGGTGAAATGATAATCCCACGTGGTAAGACATGTATCTACTCTGGCGACACCATTATGATTTTAGTAAATAACGAAGTTTCCCACAAACTTGCAAAGTCCCTAGCAGTGGACTTATAGTAGTATCCACAAAGCCCTTTGGTGCACGTCACCAAAGGGCTTTTTTGTACAGCGAGCCGCTGTAGGCACTCCACCACCCATAGTATGCTATATAAATAAATCTCGTTTTGGTGGTGGGTTAAAC
>CAYJFF010000006.1:17272-53518 GCA_964369345.1 uncultured Oscillospiraceae bacterium | reverse complement strand
AACAGACTGGAGGAAAACCAATGAACATAGTCGCCTATTGTCGTGTATCCACCGATAAATCTGACCAGCTTAACTCGATAGAAACACAAAAAACTTTTTTCGAGGAATACTCCGCCAAGCACGGCTATAACCTCGTTACCATCTATGCCGATGAGGGTATCAGTGGCACTAAGATAAAAAACCGCACCCAGTTTCAGCGACTACTGCGTGATGCCAAGCACGGCCTGTTTGACATGGTGGTGGTTAAGGATATAAGCCGTTTTGCCCGAAATACTGTCGACCTACTTAGCAGCACTCGCCAGCTAAAGGAACTTGGTATCGAAACAACATTTTTGACTGCGAATATGAGTGTACTGGGTCAGAGTGAGTTTGTGCTGACTATCTTCGGGGCACTGGCACAGGAGGAAAGCGCGAACACTTCTAAACGTGTGAAGTTTGGCAAAAAGATGAATGCACAAAAAGGGCGAGTTCCCAATATGGTGTTTGGGTATGACAAGACCAAGGGCGACTACTTCAGCCTTACTATAAATGAGTTTGAGGCGGGTGTTGTACGCAACATATACGACCTGTACCTCAACAGTGGCTACGGTGCAAATAAAATAGCTCAGGTGCTAAATGCCGAGGGTATCCGTACCAAGAGGGAGTGTCGATGGTCGCAGAATGCCGTTTGTCGGATACTTACCAACGAGATTTACACGGGCAAGATAATAAACGGCAAAGAGGAAATTACCGATTTTCTTACCAGCAAGCGTGAGAAAAAAGATGAAAGTGACTGGTACATAGTGGACAAGCCAGAGCTACGTATCATTTCGGACGAGGCTTTTGTGAATACTCAGAAACTGCTAAGCGACCGCAATATCGCCTTTAGCACCAACAAGGTGCGTCAAAGCAACAAGCACCTATTCTCTACTATTATTCGCTGTAAATGCTGTGGTTATAGCTTTCGTCGGGTGGAAAAACAGTATAAAAACCTGTATGTACGCTGGGTGTGTAGCGGTCGCAACGCAAATGGCAAAGAAAGTTGCCCGAACATCTACAAGCTGTCGGAGGACGAGCTGAAAACCGCACTTAGGGACTTTTTTGCCGATATGCTGGACAATCACAACGCCATTATCACAAATATTGTGCGTGAATTTAATCGGAACTACCACACCAAAGAGGACAACCAAGAGCAGGAAAAAGAGCTTAACGAGCGACTGCTTAAGGCAAACAAGGCACGCAAAAAATATATGGATATGTACGAAGATGACATTATCTCCCGTGTCGAGCTACGTGAAAAGGTAGCACACCTAAACACCGAGATAGAGCGGTGCGAGAATGAGCTAAAACTGACTAGCTACAACCTAAGTAAGGGTGAACAGCTAGAAAGTGTACTATCCACTACTTTTAAGCGAATGGACAGCATGGTAGACGTTGAGAACATCACCAATCAGCAGTTAAAAGAAGTTATCGACAAGATAAGCATTGACGAGCACGGCAGGATAGATGTCTACCTAAAGCTGTTATCCGACATAGGGCTAGAGCAATCCATTCTGCTTAGTCACCACAGTACATAAAGACGTAACGCAGAGGTTAGAGCAGATTAACTACCGATTGTTCTCACAGGTTAAGGAAGTTCTAGAAAAAAACAAGAGAGAGCGACATATCCGAGGAGGAGAAGCCACAAAACGCAAGTATGAGTCCATAGTTAGTTTTGTAAAAAAAGAGCAAAATGCACAGTGACACTGGATAAGTACAATTATTTTTACTATAAAGTTAATTTTTTTAAAAAAAGGCTTGATTTTTCATTTTAAAAGTGGTAATATAACTTGTACTGTTTACAACGACAAAGGAGGTGTCACTATGCCAAACATTAAATCTGCAAAAAAGAGAGTTAAAGTTATCGCAACTAAGTCTGCTAGAAATCGTGCTAACAGAAGCGCTTTGCGTACAGTTGTTAAAAAGGCTGAGTTTGCTCTAGCAAATTCTACTGATGATAAAGCAGAGGCAGTAAAACAAGCTGTTGTTAGCTTGGATAAAGCTGTTACAAAAGGATTGCTTCATAAAAATAATGCAGCAAGAAAAAAATCTCAGCTAGTTACTAAACTAAACGAGGTTTCTTAATCTGATTAATAAGTACGTTTTTAAAAGCTGTTGCTTTAGTGGTCTAATCACTACTAAAGCAACAGCTTTTTCTTTTTATTACCTGTTATATATAGCCTAGAATACCACGCACGCTAACCTCGCCAGAAATAACTTCTTCACAGCCATGCCCAAAATCTACTACCAAGCCACCAGTAGCTGAGATATCTGTAGCTATGCCACGCTTAGTGCCATCTTTTATGCTTATAACCTCTACTTCTTTGCCTATAGTGCAAGAATGTGCTTTAAGCTCTGTGAGAAGATTTTGCGGTGGGTGAGACAGCCAGTTCTCTTCTATAAAAATACGGTTTAGTTGCGATATCAGCTCGCCACAAATTTGTGCACGTAAAAACTGGGTGTCGGTCGCCATAAGTAGCGATATAGCCTTGTCAGAGATGTCATCAGGGAAAGCTTCTTGCAAGACGTTGATACCAATGCCAATGATAGCGTGGGATACTTGCCCAGTTTCGGCATCAGTTACTAGCCTAGTGAGTATGCCACAGAGCTTTTTTGTGCCATAAATAATATCATTAGGCCACTTAATACTAACATTTAGGTCGGTGAGCATTTCTATTACATAACAAACAGCAAGCCCCACACATGAAGTGAGTATTGATAGTTGTTCTACCCCACAATTTGGCTGTATTATCATGGACATATAAATGCCTTTGCCATGTTGAGAGTCGAACGACCTGCCCAGCCTGCCAGCACCTTTTGACTGATGTTCAGAGATGACCACAGTGCCGTTTTCTGCGCCATCTAGCACCAGTCTGTTGGCGTGTAGGTTTGTAGAATCTACAGTGTCCAAACAAACAAGGTGGTTGCTATTTGCTGTGGTTAGGTATGCGCCTATTGTCTGCGGAGTAAGTATATTGGGGGTGGTAGTGAGCTTGTAGCCACGGTTAGTCACAGAGTCTATGCCATAACCATACTCGCGTAGCTTGTTTATATTTTTCCAAACAGCAGTGCGTGATATACCTAGCTTTTGGCTTATTTCCTCGCCAGAAAGATAGCCGCTCTGCGTGCTGTTCAGTTCATCAAGTATCAAATTACATAATTCTGTCAAAAAATCACCCCATAATATTATTTATCTGCGTCTTTTTGTAACTGTGTGCACGGACTTTGCAACAGCAGTACCGATTATTAGCGTGGATATAGCCTCTACCACACCATTGATACCCACAAATGCTACCATAAATGAGAATACGTTTAGCCCGTCTGGGTTCATTCCCTGTAGGAAATCTGTATTACCATAGAATAGCATGAGCATAGGTACAAATATCAGCGTGTTTAGCAGTGCAGTGGAAAGGCTTGCGAGTGCATAGCTGAGTATACCCTTGTTATTACTCTTGTGCATAACCTCGAAAATCAGCCCAGCCAAGAAACCAGCTATTATACGTGGTACTAGGCAGAGTAGCACAGCGAATAGTGGGTTTATGCTCATCAGCATAGTGCCAAATGGTTCGAACCCAAAGCATTGTATTATGCTCATAACACCGAAAACACCACCAAGAAAAGCACCAGCTTTTTTATTGATGACGATTGCACCAACTGCCACAGGTATTGGCAGAAATGTTATGGATAGCCCAAATGTGCGCAAATACCCAAGTGGTGTGAAAGACATAATAGCAATGATTGCAGATAAAATGCCGATTTGTACAAGTGTCGTTGTTTTAGTTTGTTTCATAAAATCCTCCTACTGTTGCCCATATAGGTGCAACGCAAAAATATTTATCTATAACAGCGGTGCATAGCACAGTTTTTTGGTATACTGCCAAATGTACAGCTACCACACAGTGCTAATTACCGCACTGTTAGTGGCAAATACAAAACACCACAACGGCAGAGATGATTTGATATGCTACTAACAGGTTAGATACAGTATTAATTTGTATTTTTATCGTATATATACTTTAGCCCATCAATCAGCAGGTTGTTATCAATCTCAATTTTATGCCTACAGTGTGGGACTATTGCATTTACAAGGCCACCACAAGCAACAATAGTCTTGAACTCGCCAAGCTCTGCTGTGTAGCGGTCAATCATACCATCTAGCATACTAGATGCACCAAGCACAACACCTGAGCGCATACAATCTATGGTGTTTGTGCCACATATTTTAACATCACCCTCCAGTGCTATAGATGGTAGCTGTGCAGTGCCACTTGCAAGTGCACGCAGTGATAATGCCACGCCTGGGGATATGGAGCCACCACAGAACGCACCATCTTTGTCTAGTACAGTCATCTTTGTGGCAGTGCCTAGGTCCAGCACTATAGCTGGTAGCTCATATTTATGCTTTGCGGCAACTGCTGTAGCAACTAGGTCGGAGCCTAGCTGTGCAGGGTTGTCGATTTTTATATCCAGCCCTGTTTTTACACCTGGGCCAACCACTACCAGCTTGCCATTTGGTGATAGTAGCTTGCAAGCCTGTTTCATAACAGTGGTGACAGGTGGTACAACAGAAGATATTATGCTACCTATTGGCGATGACCACTCGTTGCTACGTAGCATGAGTACGGACTTCATAAGTACAGCGTATTCCTCGCCTGTTTTTTCTGCATCTGTGCGCATGCGTGATGTAAATAGCAAATTACCTTTGCTATAAGCACCTAGCACAATATGTGTATTACCAACATCAATGGTGAGTAACAATGGTATCACTCCTTATTAATTTATTAGCGGTATATATTGTAACATAAAAATAACAATATTTCTACTAGATTTTAAAAGAAATTTATTGTATTATATATTATAGAGGTTTAAACTACTAAATAGTGATGGTGAATGAATGAAATTTGTAATAAGAATTATTAAAAAAGCATATTATAGGACGGACAAAATATTGTTGCTTACAGCACTGACGATATCATCTCTTAGCATTTTGTTGTTGCTAGGGCTTACAGATGCAGGGTTTGTTAGCAGTAGTCGTACAGTACTGGTACAGGGCATAGCAGTGGCTGCTGGTGCTTTTGGCGCTATAGTACTAACCTTTTTTAGCTCAGAAACCCTAGCCAAGTTATGGAGACTATATGTGCCACTGGTTGTGGTGCTTATGCTGGCTACGCTCGTTATTGGTTCTGGGCGAGAGGGGTCTAATGACCAGAGCTGGATAGTGTTTGCAGGTGTTAGCGTACAGCCTAGCGAGTTTTTGAAACTTGCGTTTATACTATCTTTTTCACTACATCTATCGGCAGTTAAGGACGAAATGAATACAATAAAAAACCTGTTTTTCCTAGGGCTGCACGCAGCTGTGCCTATAGGTCTGATTTTGCTACAGAGCGATGAGGGTGTAGCGCTGATAATGGCAAGCATTATACTTATTATGTTACTGGTGGGTGGACTAGCACTAAAATGGATAATAACAATGGTTGTGGCATCTTTGGTTATTATACCCTCGGTGTGGTTTTTTGTACTCAGCGACTTTCAGCGTGATAGATTTATGATAGTGTTTGACCCATCGCTAGACCCAACAGGGCAGGGCATTAGCTACCAGCAGGTGAATGGGCTAACGGCGCTTGGCTCTGGGCAGATGTTTGGCAATGGTATTTTCTATGATGACCACGTATATGTGCCAGATAACTATAATGACTTTATATTTACTTTTTTGGGAGAGTCACTGGGCTTTGTAGGCTGTATATTCTTCCTTATGCTTATACTTATACTATGCGCAAGGATAATGACACTGGCGTTTAAGGCAGATAAACAGCTGAATAAGCTTATCTGTGTTGGAGTCACTGCGATGATAATAGTGCAGACCACTGTGAATATAGGTATGTGCCTGATGATAACACCAGTCATCGGCGTAACACTGCCGCTACTGTCTGCGGGGGGAAGCTCTGTACTTTCCACATATTTGGCACTGGGGCTAGTAATGTGTGCGGCTGTAGACAATAATAAAAATATGTTTAGCTAGTATGATTTTATAGTGATATTGTGAATATAACCAAATGTGTTACTATCGCTGCACTGCTTGGTATTATCAGCAGAAAACAAGAGGAGCAATGAGTATGAAAATTGGAATTTCCACTGCAAGCTTTTATCCTATAGAAACAGAAAAAGCGTTGCAGACAATAGTGGAACATGGGGTAGAGTGCACGGAGATTTTCATTAATGCACCTAGCGAGCTATCAAAAGAATACACAGCTACGTTTAGGAGCATAATATCAGGGGGACAAACAGAGGTAGTTTCTATACATCCATATACATCACCCATGGAGCATCTGCTCTTTTTCTCCAATTATGAACGCAGGTTCAGTGACGCCATAGAGCTGTATAAAGGCTACTTTGAGCTAGCTGCAGAGCTGGGAGCTGGGTATATTGTAATGCATGGCGGTGCAACATTTTGTTATAATGATATGAATTTCTATGCACACCAGTATAATAGGATTTGTGAGGAAGCAGAGAGATTTGGTGTGAAAATTGCACACGAAAATGTAGTGAGAAACATCGGCAATATGCCTGAATTTTTTGTGAAATTACGGGAAATACTACCTAATGCAAATTTTGTATTAGATATAAAACAGGCAATACGCTCTGGCTATACAGCACTAGATTACGTGCAAGCCATGGGTAAAAACATCGCACATCTACACCTTAGCGACTCTGATAGCAAGCATGATTGCATGACGGTCGGTAGTGGTAATTTTGATTTTTATGAGCTGTTTTCGCAGTTAAAAACGATTAATTACGCTGGCAGTGCAGTAGTAGAACTTTATAACGATAGTTACAAAAATAACACAGACTTGTGGAATTCTATTGATTTTCTGCAAAAAGTGAGTAAAAAATTATAGTAATTGGTTATTTTTCTCTTGTCATTCTACATAAAATTTGGTATCATTATACCAAGAGAGTGATTATAGTACTATTTTAGACTTTAAGAGGGTGAATAAATGAAATGTCCGTACTGTGGCTTTGCTGAAAGCAAGGTGATAGATACTCGTCCAGCAGATGAGGGAGAGCGTATTCGTCGTAGGCGTGAGTGTCTGAGCTGTGAAAAGCGATTCACTAGTTACGAAATGGTAGAAACAACCCCGATTATGGTTGTGAAAAAGAACGGTACTCGGGAGGTTTTTTCACGTAATAAATTATTAAGTGGCATGCTAAAATCCTGTGAAAAACGACCTGTGTCGCTAGATGAGCTAGAAAATGCAGTTAATGAGATAGAAAGAACACTGCAAAACAGAATGGAAAAAGAAGTACAGTCCACAGTGGTGGGCGAGCTATGCATGGACAAACTAAAAGAAATAGACGAGGTAGCATATGTGCGTTTTGCCTCTGTTTATAGACAGTTCCAAGATGTTAATTCGTTCTTAAACGAGCTGAAAGTCATTTTGAAAACTGATAACCCCGGATGACAATAGCACAATGTAGCAAAAAGGCTACTACAAAAATTTGAACATAAGGTGGTGAGTATGTAATGTTGGAAGTGGTAACTAAAATTACCAAAGCCGAAGAAGATGCAGAGCAAGTAAAGAAAGATGCCATTGCAAATGCCGCGAAGATGGAAACAGAGGCGCAAAAGCTGGGCAAAGAAAAACTAGAGGAAGCTTGTGAAAGTGCGAGGGACGAAGCTGCTAAGATGGTGCAAGAAGCACTTGCTAGTGCAGAGCGTGGCTCGGAGCAAAAACTGGAACAGGCAAAAGAAGCTAGTAAAGAATTGTCGAGTTCTGCTTCTACAAAAACTGAGGCTGCGGCACAACTTATCGTGGAGAGGATTGTGGATAATAAATGATAGAAAAAATGGAAAAACTCTTTATCTATGGCTTATCCGATGACACCGCGAACCTTGTAA
The DNA here is from genome assembly GCA_964369345.1 of uncultured Oscillospiraceae bacterium. Lineage (GTDB taxonomy): Bacteria > Bacillota > Clostridia > Oscillospirales > Ruminococcaceae > Angelakisella. The sequence goes on along the minus strand of CAYJFF010000006.1, from coordinate 45,603 downwards.
AATCACTGATGAAATGTGGTTGTGTAGAAATAAGCGACCCCCGCGTGCTAAGTGGTAGCGAAGAAGAAACACCACTGGTAGAGAAAAGGTCGGAAACACTGTACGAACTGGAGCAAAAAGGCGCAAAGATTGCCTCGGTAATAACAACTCTGGCACAGTATAGCCCCAAGAAAAAGTTGTTTGCCCCAAGGGATGAAGTAGACTTTGATAGCTTGGAAGATAGCAAGCTGATAGAAAAAGCTATGAAAGTTTGTGACGAGAGTGACAGGATACAGAAAGAGCTTGCACAGCTAAAATCTCAGCAGGGTAGACAAATGTTCGAGAGAGATTCGCTTTTGCCATGGAAAAACCTAGATATCACGCTTGGTACAACATCTACAAAAACTTGCCAAGTAAGGCTTATGACACTGCCGCTTGCTATAAACCCAGATGATATGAGCACGGAGCTACAGACAGCCGGTGTGTGTGCAGATGTAGAAGTAGTGAGCACGGACAAAGATATGCACTATCTGGTTCTATTCGCTACTAATGATAACTTTGCACAGGCAGAGGAACTGCTAAGACAATATAGTGGCTCTCGCATTAACTTTAATGCTACTGGCACACCAAAAGACGAGATATCAAAGTGTGAGGCAGAGATAAAACGTCTGGATAAAGAGATATCTGCAAAAGAAACAGAGATGGAAAAACTAGGCGAGCAGAGCGACATGCTAAAAACAGTTTATGATGCTGTATCTGTACACACAGACTGTGAAAAAGCTGGCGAAATGCTACTGCATACAGAGACAACAGCAGTGCTTGGTGCGTGGGTACCTGTACGACAAAAGAGCAGGGTAGAGGCAGTGCTAGATAAATACACTTGCTACTATGAGTACAAGGAGCCAGAAAACGCAGAAGAGCCACCTGTATTACTAAGGAACCACCCACTTATCAGACCGTTCGAGACTGTTACAGAGATGTACTCTCTACCTGCATACTATGGCTATGACCCCAACGCAGTAATGGCACCATTCTTCTTTATATTCTTTGGTATGATGCTATCCGATGCAGGCTATGGACTGATACTTGCTGTTGCTGGCTTCTGGCTATCCAAGAAAATGGGCGGTAGCAAGCTGATGACAATGCTGGGGTACTGTGGTCTTTCCACAATATTCTGGGGTATACTATATGGTGGTATTTTTGGCGATGCAATAACAGTAATAGCAAAAACATTCTTTGGTATAGACTATGTGCTACCAGCACTGATAAACCCACTAGAAGAACCTATGACAATACTTATAATGTCATTTGCTTTTGGTGCGATACACTTGTTTGTTGGTCTTGGCGTACAGGCTTATATGCTGATAAAACGCGGACACCCATGGGCGGCGCTGTTTGATGTAGGTTTTTGGTACTTTGTACTAATGGGTCTACCACTTGCGCTACTTGGCGGTGTTGTAGGACAAATAGGCACATATGTTGCTATTACAGGCGCTATTGGCTTGGTGCTAACACAGGGTAGGGACAAGAAAAACCCAATACTCAAGTTTACATCTGGTCTACTAAGCCTATATGGCATCACAGGCTATTTCTCAGACGTACTTTCTTACTCACGTATAATGGCTCTTGGTCTTGCAACAGGCGTTATCGCAAGCGTTGTAAACACAATGGGCTCTATGGGTGGGGCAAACATAGTAGGTGCTATAATGTTCTTGGCGGTATTTGTTTTCGGACATCTACTAAACCTTGCTATTAACGCACTAGGCTCGTACGTGCATACATCACGTTTGCAGTATGTAGAGTTCTTTGGTAAGTTTTTTGAGGGTGGCGGCAAACCATTTGCACCTCTCAGAATTAACACACAATATATAAACGTAATAAATAAGGAGGAAATTTAATCATGGAGTATTTCAGCGAGTATTTAGGAACAATTTTTGCTTTTGCAGGTGTTGCAATTGCGGTTATCATGGCGGGTGCAGGTTCGGCTAAAGGTGTTGGCTATGTGGGTGAGGCTATGTCAGGCGTTATAGCAGAGGACCCAGGCAAGTTCGGTCAGTTACTAATCCTACAAGCGCTACCAGCTACACAGGGTATCTATGGTTTCATCGTTGGCTTTATCGTTATGCTAAACACAGGTATGATGAGTGAAAATGGCGTTGTCCCTCTAACAACTGGTATGGGTGTTTACATCTTCCTTTCTTGCCTACCAATCGCTATTGTAGGTCTTATCTCTGGTAAAGCACAGGGCCGTGTTGCTGCTGCTGGTGTTAGCGTTGTTGCTAAAAAACCAAAAGAAGTTTCTAAAGCAATGGTTGCTGCAGCTATGGTTGAGACATATGCTATTCTTGCACTACTTATCTCCTTGCTTCTAATCTTCAATATGAACATTCAAGTAATGTAAGTAGACTGATAAAAATTATTGAAGATAGAAAGGCGGGGATTAAATGAAAGATATCAATGTTATCCTCTCTAAAATTGAGCAGGAGGCAAAAAAAGCAGCCGCCGACACCCTTGCAGATGCAAAGGCAAACAGTGAGAAAATAGCCGCTGATTATGATGCTAAAATAGCACAGCAGCGCGCAGAAATTCTTGCAAATGCCGATGCACAAGTTGCAGCTATCAAGCTACGCAACGACTCGCAATGTGGAATTTTAGAAAGAAACGAAAACCTAAAAACTAGACGTGCATCTATTGACGTTGCGTTTAAAAAGGCAGAAGACATGCTGTGTGATATGAGCGCGGAGAAAAAAATTGCTTTTTACTCTGACATGGCAGTATCCATAGTTAATGAAGATTCTGAGATTATACTAAATGCAAAAGAAAAAGCAGAGTTTGGCGAAGTTTTTGTCGAGTATCTAAATAAAAAGCTAAAAGGTGCTAAAGTAAAGCTAGCTGACAATGTTGGTGGTTTTACAGGTGGTTTTATGCTGAAAAATGGTAATATAGAAACAAACTGTACTTTCGAGGTGCTGGTATCTAGGGCAAAAGACGAGCTAGAGCCTGAAGTGGCAAAAGTTCTGTTTGGCTAATACCAACATCAATATATAAAGAAGGAGGTGCAGTATTGAAAAATTATCGTGATACCGATTACCTGAAAGCCACTGCTAGGGTGCGCGCTATGGAAAACCAAATGGTAGATGCCAAAGGTTTTGCAAAAATGGTTGATGCAAAAGATGCAGAAGAAGCTTTCAAGGTACTAAGTGACGCACAAATTGCAGGCGGATATGAACTTGCTGACTATGAAAAAGCGTTTGAGAACAATCTGCGTGAAACGTATGACCTTGTAGCAAGCGTTTCTCCTGTGCCTGAGCTTGTAGATATATTCAGACATAAATATGATGGTCACAACCTAAAAGCCGCTATAAAAGCAAGGCGCGCAAATGGTGACTATAGCAAAATATATAGCAGCCTGGGCAATGTAGAAGTAAGCTTGTTGCTAAAAGAGCTGGACGAAAAAGAGTTTACTACACTACACGCAGAGCTTGCAAAAGCAGGGCTGGAAGCGCAGGAACAAATGGCTAAAACAGGCGACCCACAAACCGTAGATATCATAATAGATAGAGGTATTATGGGTGCTATGTATAGCGATGCTACAGCGCTTGGTAACAGCTTTTTGCTAGCGTTTGTAAATGCGTTGTCAGATATAGCTAATATACGTGCTATGGTGCGTCTGAAACGTATGAAAAAAGACGTTGCAACGCTAAAGAGTGTTCTAGTACCCGGTGGCACAATATCTGCCGATAAATATTTGACGGCGTACCCACAGGGTTATGACCGTATGATAGAGCTTATTTCTTTATCGGACTATGGCACAGCACTTGCCCCAGTATTGGAGGAGCTGCGTGCAGAAAAGTCACTATCGCTGTTTGAAAAGCTGTGTGATAATTATGCAATAACACTTCTTGCAAATGTTAAGTTTATTCCATTTGGTATAGAGCCATTGGTGGCGTACCTATATGGCAAAGAATGCGAAACAAAAGCTGCAAGAGTGGTACTAGCTTCTAAGCTTGCTGGTGTGTCAAGCACACAAATTACAGAAAGGCTGCGTGATATATATGCGTAGTAAAATAGCTGTTGTGGGCGAGAAAGAAAGTGTACTGGGTTTTAAAGCTGTGGGTTTTGATGTTTATGAAACAACAAGCCCTGCTCAGGTGGAAGAAACGGTGATAAAGCTTGCTGCAGAGCAAGTAGGTATAATATATATTACCGAACAGGCACTGGAACCTGTTGCCCACATAATGGATAGATACAAAGATAGCCGACTACCTGCAATTATCCCAATCCCTGGGCGTGCAGGCAAGCTTGGTATGGGTATGCGAAATGTTAAAAAGAGCGTGGAGCGTGCTGTTGGTGCAGATATCTTGTTCAGAGATGACGACTAATCTGTAGCAGAGCTAGTTTTACGCAATGACTATAGGGCAGATATTTGGCTGTCCGCAAAATTTATGAATGAGTAGGTGAAATGAGTGACCCAAGGTAAAATAGTTAAAGTTTCAGGCCCACTTGTAGTTGCATCGGGTATGCGTGATGCAAATATGTTTGACGTTGTTCGCGTGGGTAAGTTGGGGCTTATCGGTGAAATCATCGAGATGCGTGGAGATAAAGCATCTATTCAGGTTTATGAGGAAACATCAGGAATAGGCCCTGGCGATGATGTTATTTCAACAGGCTCACCACTTTCTGTGGAGCTTGCACCAGGCGTGCTTGAAATGATATTCGACGGTATTCAGCGTCCACTTGTAAGAATTAAACAAATGACAGGTAGTACCATTGCAAGAGGTATTGATGTTACATCTCTGGACCATGATAGAAGATGGGCATTTACACCAACTGCAAAAGTTGGTACAACAGTGACAGCGGGCGACGTACTGGGTACAGTACAAGAAACATCTATGGTAGTGCACAAAGTTATGGTGCCATTTGGTGTGTCCGGTGAACTAACAGATATAAAAAGTGGCGATTTCACAGTAGTTGATGATATTGCTACAGTAAAAACAGCGGACGGCAAAGAAATAGCAGTAAAAATGCTACAACGTTGGCCTGTTCGTCGTCAACGCCCAGTAAAGAGAAAACTATCACCAGATATCCCAATGGTTACTGGTCAGCGTGTAGTTGATGCTCTTTTCCCAATAGCACGTGGAGGTACTGCTGCTGTTCCAGGTCCTTTCGGCTCTGGTAAAACAGTTGTACAGCATCAGCTTGCTAAGTGGAGTGATGTTGACATCGTTGTTTACATCGGTTGTGGTGAGCGTGGTAACGAGATGACCGACGTTCTGCACGAATTCCCAGAGCTAAAAGACCCAGACACAGGCGAGTCTATTATGAAACGTACTGTACTTATCGCTAATACCTCCGATATGCCCGTTGCTGCTCGTGAGGCATCGATATATACAGGTATCACAATTGCAGAGTATTACCGTGATATGGGCTACTCCGTTGCTATCATGGCGGACTCCACATCTCGTTGGGCAGAGGCTCTTCGTGAGATGTCCGGCCGTCTAGAGGAGATGCCTGGTGAGGAGGGCTACCCTGCTTACCTAACATCACGTCTGGCACAGTTCTATGAGCGTGCTGGTAGGGTTATCTGCCTAGGTAGTGGCGAAACAGAAGGTTCTCTTACTGCTATCGGCGCGGTTTCTCCTGCGGGTGGTGATAACTCCGACCCCGTTGTTCAGGCAACACTGCGTATAGTAAAAGTTTTCTGGGGACTAGATGCTTCCCTTGCTTATAAGCGTCACTTCCCATCTATCAACTGGCTAACATCATACTCACTATACAAAGATGATATAGGTGCTTGGCTAAACAAAAATATTGCTCCAGACTGGACAGCTCTGCTAGACCGCACAATGGAAGTGCTACAGATAGAATCCGAGCTTGAAGAAATCGTAAAACTTGTTGGTTATGACTCACTTTCTGCACCAGATAGACTAACTCTTGAGGCTGCACGTAGTATCCGTGAGGACTTCCTACAACAGAACGCATTTGATGGCGTGGATACTTATACTTCACTTAATAAACAATATGGTATTCTGCAACTTGTGCTTAAATTCTATGATGAATCACAGGCTGCTCTTGGCAAAGGTGCTTCTATCAATGGTATATTTGCACTAGATACAAGGGAGAAAATTGCTCGTGCTAAATATATAGAAGAAGATGATTTTGCAAAATATCTTGTTGATGTAAAAGCTGAGCTAGAAGACAAAATGAAAAAGCTGGTTGAGGAGGTGTCTGCATAATGTTAAAGGAATATAGAACCATACAAGAGGTTGCAGGCCCGCTGATGCTTGTAAATGACGTTGAGGGTGTTACCTACAACGAGCTTGGTGAGATAGAGCTACCAAGTGGCGAACGCAGAAGATGCAAAGTGCTAGAGGTAAACGGTAGCAGTGCTATGGTACAGCTATTCGAGAGCTCTGCTGGTATCAACCTTGAGTATAGCAAAGTACGCTTTTTTGGCAAAGGCCTAGAGCTTGCTGTTTCTGAGGATATGCTAGGACGTGTATTCTCTGGTATGGGTGAGCCAATAGATGGTGGCCCACAGCTAATCCCAGAAAAACGTATTGATATCAACGGTCTGCCAATGAACCCAGCGGCACGTACCTACCCAGATGAGTTCATCCAGACAGGTGTTTCTGCTATTGATGGCCTGAACACACTTGTTAGGGGACAAAAACTACCAATATTCTCAGGCTCCGGTCTACCACACGCAAAACTTGCAGCACAGATTGCACGTCAAGCAAAAGTGCTAAAAGCTGATTCCAAATTTGCGGTTGTGTTCTGTGCTATCGGTATCACATTCGAGGAATCTGAGTTCTTTATCAATGACTTTAAACGTACTGGCGCTATCGACCGTGCTGTACTGTTCATCAACCTAGCTAATGACCCTGCTATCGAGCGTATTTCTACACCTCGTATGGCGCTAACAGCAGCTGAGTACCTAGCGTTTGAGAAAGATATGCACGTACTTGTTATCATGACAGATATCACAAACTATGCAGAGGCACTACGTGAGGTATCTGCTGCGCGTAAAGAAGTACCTGGCCGTCGTGGCTATCCTGGTTATCTGTATACCGACCTTGCAACTCTATATGAGCGTGCAGGTAGACGTGATGATGCAGAGGGTTCTATCACTATGATACCAATCCTTTCCATGCCAGAGGACGACAAGACACACCCAATCCCCGACCTTACAGGTTATATCACAGAGGGTCAGATTATCCTAAGCCGTGAGCTTTATCGTAAAAATATCACACCACCAATCGACGTTCTACCATCTCTATCCCGTCTTAAAGACAAGGGTATAGGCGAGGGTAAAACTCGTGAGGACCACGCGAATACTATGAACCAGCTATTTGCGGCTTATGCACGTGGTAAAGATGCGAAAGAGCTTATGACAATCTTGGGTGAGGCTGCACTTTCCGATATCGATAAAAAATATGCTAAATTCGCTGATGCGTTTGAGCGTGAGTATGTATCACAGGGTTACGAGACAAACCGTAATATCGAAGATACACTGAATATCGGCTGGAAACTGCTATCTATACTACCAAGAACAGAGCTAAAACGTATTAAACCAGAGTATATAGATAAATATATGCCTGAAGTACAGTAAGGAGGGCGAGCATGGCTATATTGCGTGTAAACCCCACACGTATGGAGCTAAGTAGGCTTAAAAAAAGGCTGAAAACCTCCACTCGTGGTCACAAACTACTAAAAGATAAACGTGATGACCTTATGAAAAAGTTCCTAGAGCTAGTGCGCAAGAACAAAGAACTGCGTGAACAGCTAGAGGAAAAGATAATGTCAGTGTATGATGGTTTTGCTATTGCAAGTGCTGTAATGAGCCCAGAAATGCTGGAGGAAGCGTTAATGCTACCAAAAGAGCAGGTGGAGCTAGAGGTTGGCACTGCAAATATGATGAGCGTAGAAGTACCTGTATTTAGTTTTACAGGCTCTGAGGATAGTGATAGAGATATCACACCATACGGTTTTGCGTTCACAAGTGGCGAGCTTGATGACTCTGTAGTTGCGCTAAAAGAAGTACTGCCATATATGCTACAGCTAGCACAGATGGAAAAAAGTGCTCAGATGCTTGCAGAGGAAATTGAAAAAACACGTCGTCGTGTTAATGCGCTTGAGTATGTACAAATACCATCACTGCAAGAAACGATTAAGAGTATTACAATGAAACTTGATGAGAATGAGCGTGGTAACCTTGCTCGTCTAATGAAAATCAAGGATATGATGATTGCGCAACAGCGCCAGTTAGAATGATTTAACTAATACTAATAGCAAAAAACTCCCACAACTCGGCTACAACCGAATGAGGGAGTTTTGCTATTAATTATAAGAGGAGAGAATATGTTTGGGCAAAATACTAAACTAGAATACAATGGCAAGCTAGGTACAGCAAAGTGCATTTGGCTTGTGTTAATTATATTATCCGTGGTGTTTTTTTCTGCGTGTGACCAAATAGCAGTTGCACCCTCGTCTATGTCCACAGTAGATGGCAGTGTGGGGGGAGATGATAATTACCCCGTGGTGGTGAATAATAGCACCATATCCAAAAAGCCAGTAGCTGTTATATCGCTATCCCCAACAACAACGGAGATGCTGTATGATATGGGCTATGGTGATAGAGTTATGGGTATAAGTGAGTTTTGTGACTACCCAGAAGAGGCACTGAATAAGCTGCGTTGTGGCTCTGCACTGGGGATAGACAAAGATACTATAAGCCTGCGACCTGCGGACCTTGCTGTTAGTACCGCGCCACTGCTAGAGAAAGACTTGCTGTGGTTCCAGCAGAATAACATACCAGTGCTAATACTACCACACGCAGAGAGTTTTGAGGAGATAGAGCAAAACTATATGTGGCTATCTCTGGCTATGGAGGGTGAGACCACTGGGCAAGAAAAAGGTGAGCAGTATTACGCTACACTACAGAAAAAGCTTGATGATGCCATAGCACTTGGTGAGGCATACACGGCAGACAACACAGCAATGCGAGCTATACTCCTGCGTGAGATGAGCTATGTTATGGCTACAGGAGATACATTTGAGCATGATATTTTACTGCAACTTGGCTTTACCAATGATGCACAGCCATACACAAACTGGCTGTACCCACAAGAGCAAGTGCGTGTGCTAGAGCCTGATATTATATTTTGTGATGATGATATACAGGCACAAACTATAATAGATAGTGTGGTTTATAAGCCTGTGCTTGCTGCTATCAACGAAAAGATACTGCAAGTTGATTTTACTATAATAGAAAGACAGTCACCGAGAATGTTCGAGCTTATACTGCAAATGGCAGAGTATGCTTATTCTAGTGAAGCAGTTAGCTGATGTAGTCCTCTACAATGCTAATCATCTCGCTGTAGTCCTGTGCATATATACCATCTTGTAGTAGTGCGCGGTCTGTTTCTGGGAGCATGCGTGTGTAGATGTCATAGATAACATCTGGCTCTGTTTCGCCATCTTTTACAACTGCCAGCATACCCTTATACTCAATAACATAGTAGCCATCAGTAGTTTCCTCTACTGGTGGTAGTGATGACTGGGTGCCAGCATCTGGGACTTTGGGTATTTCCTCGGTTTCATCGTGTACATCTGCTATGGGCTGTGTGCTACTGGGTGAGCTTGATATCTCAGGTGTAGAGGACGATGCAATGCTGCTGCTATTTGGTGGTGGAATAGGCTGTGATGATGGGGTAACAACTGCTGTATCATCTGTCTGGCTGCTAGTAGCACTTTGTGATACAATAGGATTTATGGGCTGGCTGAGCTCGCTGTTATCCAAATAGGCAAGCAAGCCACCTGCACTTATGCCTAAACAGACTGTCGCCACTGCAACTAGATATCTTTTATCCAATAATAACAACTCCTTTTTGTTTATAATAGGAATATGCACTGTTTTTGGAAATTTAATCAAATTTTATTTGTTTACTATATAGTATTTTGCTTAATTTAAAGAAATGTTCACAATACTATGCTATGATTATACAGATTAATAGGTGAAATATTGCTATATTAAGGTGCGATTTATTTTGCTACTTTTATTTTGCTCTATTTTATGATACAATAATGCAAATTGGCTTTAATATGGCTAAATGTTCTTAGGAGGCATAAATAATGTCGAAAGATATAAAAAAATCTGAAACAACAGAAAACAACCCGAAATCAAAAAAGAAAAAGAAGAAACCGTCGTTATTTGGTAAGATAATAAGGGGTATTTTTAAAACTATAGCTACTATTATCTTGCTAACAACCATTGTGCTGTGTGTTATTGGTTGTTATATAACAATGTATGTGTTTGACACCATAGACAATGGCGAGATAATCGACCTTAATCTGGATACACTAAAGCTTAACTACTCTACTATTATATACGTGCAGGACCCAGAGTCAGGCGAGTATATAGAAAAACGTAGGCTGGAGAGCATAAACGGTAGCCGTGTTTGGGTGGATTTTGATGAAATGCCAGACTATGTTACACAGGCACTGGTAGCCATAGAGGACCAGCGCTTTTATGAGCACACAGGTGTCGATGTAAAGCGTACTGTTTTCTCTGCGCTAAACTATGTTGGTACCATGTTTGGTATGCCACTAGCGGATAGCTTGCAGGGTGGCTCTACACTAACACAGCAACTTGTAAAGAACATAACAGGTGATGATGCTGTAGACCCCATGCGTAAAGTGCGTGAAGCTTTTCGCTCACTAACTATGGAAAAGCATTACTCCAAAGACCAAATATTGGAAGCATACTTAAATATAGCACCTTTTGGCAATAATACAGAGGGAATAGGTGCGGCTGCTTTCCTTTACTTTGATAAAAGTATAAGTGAGCTACATGTGGCAGAGGCAGCATCTATTGTGGGTATAACAAAATACCCCACATATTACGACCCTTACCAAAACTATGAAAATAACCAAGACCGTGCAGACTATATTTTGTACGAGATGTTTTTGCAAGGCTATTTAACTCAGGCAGAGTATGACGAAGCAATAGAATATGATGTTGTATTTAACACACAGAATAACGAAGAACGTGTATCTCTAGACCAGAGTTACTTTGATGATTACCTAATGCAACAAGTGGTAGGTGATTTGGCGGAGCTTTATAATATAACAAATTCTGATGCATCTGCACTGCTGTACAATGGTGGCTTTAGAGTTTACTCTACAGAAGATATTGTAGTACAGGGCAAGATAGAGGAAATATACGAGAACCCAGAAGAGTATATGCCAGATGTAAAAAATGAAGAATACCCACAGTCAGCGTTTATTGTTACCGACACAGGCGGTGCTATAAAAGGCTTGGTGGGTGGTATAGGCGAAAAAGAAGGCTCGCTAACATGGAACAGGGCGACAGACACACAGCGCCAACCTGGTTCTACTATAAAGGCGATATCTTCTTACCCAGTAGCCATAGAGAACAACCTTGTGCACTGGTCGTCACTACTGCTAGATGCGCCAATCAACTACCCGATAGACCCCGAACGTGACCAATACTGGACACCGAAAAACTATTATGTAAACCCACCTTTTGAGGGGTATATGATACTGGAACGTGCTATACAGCGCTCTACTAATATGATACCTGTGCGCCTAACACAGCTACTAACACCACAGACACTGTATACCTTTATGCACGATAGTCTAAATATTACAAGCCTGACAGAACAGGATATTTCCCCAAGCCCTATGGCACTAGGTGCGCTGACATATGGTGTTACACCTATAGAGATGGCTGGTGCATACCAGATATACAGCAATGGTGGCGTATATACAGAGCCATACACATATACCCATGTGCTAGATAGCGAGGGAGAAATAGTACTACAGCGCAACACAACACCTACCCGTGTACTAAGCTATGAAACAGCAACAGTGATGAATAGATTGCTACAACGTGTAGTTACAGGACCTAGTGGTACAGGTTCTCGTGCTTCCCTTGCAACCACAAACCCAGGTATACCTGTAGCTGGTAAAACAGGTACGACAGATGATGACGTAGACCAATGGTTTATCGGTGTTACACCATACTATGTTGGTGTTGTGTGGATGGGATATGACGAGCAATTTGTTACCGAGGAGCAAGAGGATGGCACGGATGTAATAGTGCTAGACCAATATGGTGAGAAGATACCGAATAGTATTCAATACCAGTACTACCCACCACCAATACTATGGAGCACAGTTATGAGCTCTGTGCATGAGGGGCTAGAGGCTAAACAGTTCAACTATAGCTCCGACGTTGTGTCACTAGCATATTGTACAGATACAGGCTATGCTGCAACAGCAGAATGTGAGAATGTATCCACAGGCTGGTACAAAACAGACTATATACCAAAACCTTGTCCGCATCATGGCACAAGCGTAGTGTCGGAGTACTACCTTGCAGGCTTTAAACCTTGGCTGGAGCCAGATGCACCATATGAGCCAGAGTGGGCATGGCTGTACCCAGAGTTTGAGCATGACCCTAACTATGTTCTTGGCCAGAATGACGATGATGACGACGATGATGACAATGATGGCGAGGAATGGTGGAGAAATGACCCGAACTATGATGATGAGGGTAACTATATAGGTAGGCGATAAAACGAGAACTAGATTATATTACAATTGTTAAAAGGAGATATATTTGATGAGTGAACTTAAAATATGTCGAGAGAGCTTCGGGGATGGCATTGGTTTTTCCAGTGTCACCGATAGCAAATTTCGCCACAATGGTATCACAATAAACCTTATCACACCACTGGCGGAGGAGAGTGTTTGTGCAAACGCTATTTTGCCACTGATCCTGCGTAAGAGCAGTGGTAATTACCCAGATTTTACAGCGCTAGAGCGTGAGCTATGCAACCTATATGGTGCATCTCTGGACGCTAATGTTATAAAATATGCAGGGCGTCAGATACTTACATTTTCTATAACATTCTTAGATGATAAGTACACTCTGGATAGCGAGATTATCTCCGATAAATGCGCAAACTTGCTTTGCGATATGGTGCTTAACCCAAACTTTGTTGATGGTGCTTTTGTGGCAGAGGATTTTGAGATAGAAAAGCAAAATCTAGTAGACGCTATAGAGGCAGAAATTAACGAAAAGCGTAGCTATGCACTGTCACGTTGCAACAAGCTGATGTTTGAGGGAACACCTAACGCTATATCTAAATATGGCACAGTAGAGGGTGTAAAAGCACTAACACCTAGCATTGCAGCAGCACAGTACAAGACACTGCTAGAAACTTGCAGAGTGGAGATTTCTTTTATAGGTTGTGGCGACCCCACAGCAGCAAAAGAAACACTGAGAAATGTTTTCCTTGCTGAAAAACGCAGCTATACAGAGGAAAAATCTACTATACCACTATCTTCTGGCACAGCTATAAAAGAAGAAACCGAGTATATGGATATCAACCAGGGCAAGCTAGTACTTGGTTTCCGTACTCCTGAGATAAAAACAGCAAAAGAGTCATATATCCTGTCTGTTATGTCTGCGCTATATGGTGGTACACCATCATCAAAGCTATTTGTAAATGTACGCGAAAAGCTAAGCCTGTGCTATTACTGCGCAGCTAGGAGCGACCGTAGCAATTACTCCATGGTTGTTGATATAGGCGTAGAGCACCAAAATAAGGAACAAGCACAGGTGGCTATACTTGCACAGCTAGAAGACATAAAAAATGGTGTGATATCAGAAGATGAGCTTAACCACACAAAACTTGCTATTATAAATAGCTTGCGTGGTGTGGGTGATAGCATATCTGCTATAGACGCATGGTTTGTTATGCGACTATTGGTAGAGGACGAGAGCACTGTAGAGGAAACAATAGCGGGTATAAAAGCTGTAACGAAAGAAGAAGTACAGCAGATGGCTAGTGGTATAAGACACGATACAGTTTATTTCCTTACTGCTAAGGAGGGCGAAGATGAATAAGACAATTACAAGCACAATGCTTAATCGTTCATACCAAAAAATAGAGCACCCAACAGGGCTGGATATATTACTGTGCCCAATGGAGGGTTTTACCACTGCATACGCTCTTTTTGCGGCAAAGGTTGGCTCTATAGATGTTACTTTCAAGACTGAGCGTGAAGATGACTTTGTTACTGTGCCAGCAGGTATAGCACATTTCCTAGAGCACAAAATGTTTGAGTCACTAGATGGTGATACTTTCGAGAAATATGCAAAAACAGGCGCAAGTGCAAACGCTTACACAGCTTTTGACAAAACAGCTTATCTATTTAGTTGTACAGATAATTTCAATGAGAGCTTTGAGATACTGCTAGACCAAGTTACTTCTGCTTACTTCACACCTGAAAATGTAGAAAAAGAGCAGGGTATTATAGGCCAAGAGATAAAAATGTACGAAGATGCACCGTCTTGGAGAATACTCTTTAACCTACTAGGTGCACTCTATCACAACAACCCTATTAAGATTGATATTGCAGGCACTGTGGAGTCAATTGCAGAGATTGATGCACCACTGCTGTACAGATGCTACAATACTTTCTACAACCTTAACAATATGGTGCTAGTCGTTTGTGGTAATTTTAACGCAGATGAAGCTATGGAAATAGTGGACAGAATGATAAAGCCAGCAGAGAAAATTACAGTATCCACAAAGCCAGTTGATGAGCCACGTGGTGTTGTAGAGAAAGAAGTTAACCTGTCTTTCCCAGTTGCTGTGCCTATGTTCCATATCGGCTTTAAGGGTGTGTCCAGTAGTGCTGATAACAATGTTAAGAAACAGCTTATAGGCTCTATTATTACAGATATGATATGCGGAGAGTCCTCCGACCTTTACAGAAAACTATACGATACAGGGCTTATCAACCTTTCTTTTGACTGCGAGATGTTCACAGGACGTGACCACGCTTGTGCAATTTTTGAGGGTGAGAGCCGTGACCCACACAAGGTATATGAAATTCTGTGCGATACTATAAGCCGTTATAGGGCAGAGGGTCTTAATGAAGAAGATTTTATCAGGTGCAAAAAAGCAGCGTATGGTAGCTTCATAGGCTCATACTGCAAGCCTACTTCTATGGCATCTGCTCTGCTAGAGCACCACTTTGCAGGTTATGACAATAGCTTTGATGTGCTAGAAATGCTATCAGAGCTGACATTTGAGGATGCAACAGCGTGCTTCCTAGAGGATTTCTGCCCAGAGCACAGCAGTATTTCTATTATAAATCCTATTTAACAAAACAATTTCAGGGGGCTAAAAAATGACAGAAACATTAAAATTCCCAGGTCTAGGGCTGGAATTTGACTTAAACAGGGTAGCTTTTACCGTGGGCGAATTTCCTATATACTGGTATGGTATTATTTTCGCACTTGCGTTTATAGCAGGTTTTGCTTTCTTTCACTACAACATAAAAAAAGTTGGTGTACACCCCAATGTAGGCTTTGATGTGTTGTTTTGGGCAGTTATTGGTGGCTTGGTAGGCGCTAGGCTGTACTATGTAGTGTTCCAGTGGGAGGCACTGTATGCAGATGACCCAATGAAGATATTCGCAGTGCGTGATGGCGGACTTGCAATTTATGGTGGCGTTATAGGTGCTGTGCTTGTAGGATATATTGCGTGCAGAATAAAAAAAATACCACTGCTACCAGTGCTTGATGTAGGTCTACCTGCATTGCTACTTGGGCAAGCTATAGGCAGATGGGGCAATTTCTTTAATATAGAGGCTTTTGGCTCTAACACTACACTGCCATGGGGCATGACATCAACAGGGATAGAGGCTTACCTAAACAGGCCGGACGTAGTAGCGGAGCTAGAAAAACTAGGTCAAGTAGTAGTACCTACAATGCCTGTACACCCAACATTTTTCTATGAATTCCTATGGAACTTGATAGGTTTCTTTATACTTGCATTTGTATTACTACCACGTCGCAAGTTCGACGGACAAGTGGCTATCGAATACATGGTGTGGTACGGACTGGGCAGGGCTGTTATAGAGGGTCTGCGTACTGATAGCCTAGTGGCAGAAACACCATTTGGGCTGATACGTGTGTCACAGGTGCTGGCTTTCGCGCTATTTGCTCTGGGTATCATTGCAATTGCTTACCTTGGCAAGCTGATGAAAGCTGATAAAAAACCAGCTTGGCTGAGTATGTACAAAGACACGGTGGATAGTAAGCGTAGAGTAGCATACCAAAACGTGCTAGAAACTGGCGACAAGCGCAAAACAGCTTGTGATATATGCGCTACACCAGCTGGTGAGCCTTGTGACTGCTACCGTGCTATACTGGATAAAGACCAACCTGCACTTGATGAATATTACCTAAAAGGTGAGGGGATAGCGACCCCAGAAGAAGACACAAAGAAAGCTACAGATGGCACTGTTGACGAAGATACAGCCGAGCTTGCAGATGTGAGCGAGAGTGCGTTCGATGATGACGGAGGTGACAGTGGTGAGTAATATAATCGATGGAAAAGCGATAGCAGAGAAAGTACAGAATATGCTAGCGGTAGAAGTCGCAGAAATTACAGAAAAAACCTCTGCCCCTGGGCTTGCTGTTGTACTTGTGGGTGAGGACCCTGCCTCCAAAGTATATGTGCGCAACAAGAAAAATGCTTGTACAAAGCTGGGCATTTACTCCGAGGTTTATAGGCTACCAGAGACCACTACACAGCCAGAGCTACTAGAGCTGATAGCAAAGCTGAATGGTGATGATAAAATCAACGGAATACTTGTGCAGTCACCACTGCCAAGCCACATTGATGAGAGTATAATAGTGAACAACATATTGCCAGAGAAAGACGTAGATGCTTTTCACCCATTTAATGTGGGCAGAATAATGCTAGGCGACTATGCATTTCTACCTTGTACACCAGCAGGTGTGGTAGAGCTTATAGACAGCACAGGCATAGATGTTTCTGGCAAGAGCTGTGTGGTAGTGGGTAGGAGCAATATCGTTGGTAAGCCAATGTCCATGTTAATGCTACATCGTAATGCGACAGTGACTATTTGCCATAGCCGTACAGCAGATTTGGCTGCGGTTACAAGGTCTGCTGATATACTAATAGTAGCTACAGGCAAGGCGAAGATGATTAGCGGAGATATGATAAAAAAGGGTGCTGTGGTTATTGATGTTGGTATCAACCGTGGCGAGGACGGCAAGCTGTGTGGAGATGTAGATTTTATGTCTGCCAAAGATGTTGCTGGCTACATAACACCTGTACCTGGTGGCGTAGGCCCTATGACTATCACAATGCTGATGCGCAATACCATAACAGCAAAAAAACTTGCAGAAAACCTACTATAAAAAACTTTAAGATATGTTGCGAAGTAATAACCTTGCAACATATCTTTTTTTGCGCAAAAACACCCACAAGGTAGAATATCTCTTACCCTGTGGGTGTCCATATGTGTTTTAAATTAGTTCTCGATAACTATAGCTTGGCTTAGGTGGCGTGGGCTATCAGCATCTATGCCTTTTAGCTCTGCAATGTAGCAACCAAGGAACTGTCCTATATAGCCGATTACTGCTGCATACTGGATAGAATTCATGCCAGCATCAAGGTTTAGCACATAGTCTGCATTTGGGAACAGGCTTGCTACATTCTCGCCGATAGCAACTGTAGTAGCACCATAGGATTTCATCTCGTCCAGTAGCTTAACATCATAGTCAGCGCTTATGTCATCAGTCAGTAGGACGATAAGTGTGTTCTCGTCCACCAAGCTCATAGGACCATGACGGTACTCAAGTGTGTAGTACGCCTCAGAGTTTGATATACCCATTTCTTTTATCTTGTTCATACACTCATTAGCAATACCATAGTTTGCGCCTTGTCCCAGTGTAATGAATAGGTTAAGGTTATTGTGCTCTCCCATAATTTTCTTTGCAAGAGCATCTGTCTTAGCAAGCAAATCATCGGATAGCTCTTTGTAGCAAGATGTCATTTTAGCAAGCTCATCTTTTTTGCCACCAACGTACAGTGCCATTACACTAGCAAGATATACCATGCTAGTAAATGAGCTAGTCATGATAACACTTTTTTCATCTGCGTTAGGGGAAAGCAGGATATCATTGTTGTAGATGTTGCTATCAATATCACAGGTGATAGCCATACTGCTAACGTTTGGTAGAGAATTAGCCTTGTCTATAGCCATGCGTACTTCTGTTGTGTAGCTCTTACGTGTGATAGGAACAACTAGCACTCGGCGGTCTTTTGCTATAGATTTTGCAAAATAGAAAAGCTCGGAGCAAGGCAAAGCACGTGTTGGGTAGTTTGTACAATCAGAAAAAACAAATGCTGCTGTTTGTGCTAGGTATAGTGATGTACCACATCCAGTGAAAATAACCTCGTCGTACTTAGTAGCAAAAACTTTGTCCAGAGTAGCGCAAATCTCCCCCAGTGTATCGTTGATTGCTACAAAAGCAGAAGTTTGCTGATAGATTTCCTTGTAGGTGATTTCTGTATTTTTCTTTGACATTTGATATGCCTCCTCAAATTCTTATAATGTTATATACACCCATGATAAACATAAAAATACAGACAAGCATTTTCATGTTTTTTCCAGTGAGTTTTTTGAATACACGTATGCCAAGTGCTATGCCCAGCAATACACCTGCAATAGATGCAACACTAAGCGGAACTAGCTCCATGGACACATTGCCAGATAGTAAGTGGATAATGAACAAGCTGAGGTTGTTCACTATAAAGTAAGCCTGTAGAGTGGCGTTGTACTCGTTGTTATCCTTGGCTACAGACATATAATATGCAACCATAGGCGGCCCACCAACTGCAAATAACCCACCCATAAAGCCACTAGCAACACCAGCTAGCACACCTGTGGATATATTTGGCTTTAGCTTTACTTTGTCTATAAAAAACATAAAATAAGCAGAGAGCACAATGAGCACCACACCCATAATTATTTTCATTACACTATCATCTAGCGATAGCAGTGTTTGCACACCCAAAAAGCTAAAGATAATAGAGATGATACATGGTGCAATGAGAAGCTTATAGTTAATGTGCTTTCGCAAAATAAATGCAAGCTGTGCAACCAGTACAAATGCCGTGACTAGCTCTAGCACAACTGATGTACTGTAGCTAAGCACAAGTGGCCAAAGTGCCATACATATCATAGCACTACCAAAACCAATGGAAGACTGTACAAAGCTTGCAACAACTGCAACAAAAAAGACAAAAATTAGCTCTTGCAAATCAGACCTCTTTCTTGTATACAGTTTTTCCGTTTACTATAGTGGATAGCAGTGTGTATTCATCATCCCAGATGGTGATATCTGCGTCTTTTCCTATAGCAATACTGCCTTTTTGGTCATAGATGTTCATTAGACGTGCTTGGTTCTGTGTCATTAGTTTAATGACTAACTCAGCAGGCTCATGTGTAAACTCTAGCAAATTCCTAAAAGCTCTGTCAGATGTAAGTGTGCTACCAGCCCTGCAAGAGCCATCAGCTAGCCATGCATCACCATTGGTAACAGTGATACTATTAGCGCCAAGCTTGTAGCCTGTGCCGTCTGGCAAACCAGCTGCACTTATGCTATCAGTGATAGCGATAACCCTGTCCCAGCTTTTTATTTTTAGCAAGATGCGTATATTGCCTGGGTGCACATGCAGTCCATCACAGATAACCTCGCTATAAATATCGCTCTCGCAAACAGCACCGAAGATATTGGGGTGGTGCTGGTGTGGTAGTTTCATTGCGTTATATGTATGTGTGCTACATTTAGCACCATTATGTATTGCTTGCCAAGTGGTGTCGTAGTCAGCGCCACTATGCCCCATAGACACAACAACACCAGTTTTTGATATCTCTTTTATAAAGTCTAGAGCGCCCTCTACCTCTGGGGAAACAGTGATTTGCTTTATAGTTCCCTTGGCTAGTTTTTGGTAGTGCTCAAACTCAGCAACATCTGGCTTTTGCAGAAAGTCAGGTGGCATAGCACCCTTATAGTCCACAGATAGATAGGGGCCTTCCATATGTATGCCCAGCATGGACGCACCGCTAAGCTCTTTGTCGCTACTATCACCCAAAAAAGCTATGCACTCGGCTAGCTTGTCCTTGGTATCGGTAAGTAGTGTTGCCAAAAAAGATGTAACACCATGGCTTGCATAGAAATAAGACAAGCGATTAAGCGAGTCAGTATCAAGCAAGTTCATATCAATATTATTAGCTCCGTGTGTGTGTGTTTCTATAAAACCAGGGAGCACAGTTTTTCCTGTAGCATCTATTATGTCTGCACCATCGCAGGGTAGATTTGTATCAATATTTGTAATTTTTCCACCAGATATTTCTATATCTATGATTTGTATTGTGTTGCCTACTGCAACTGCACCATTTTTTATTATAGTTTTATTCACTGATATTACCTCTACTTGTATGATTTATAAAGTATGTATATTTGCAAGTACTTAAAGTTAATATTAACATAAAAAAAAAGTTGTGTCAATGAGATTTGCTGTTTATTAACAAAAATTATTACAGTTTATAAATGAAAATAATATCTTGTGTTTGCAAGAAAAATAGGATAGTGGTATAATAAAAACAATAATATATAGTACTAAATGTAGAAAAGAGAAAGAGGAGGGAAATATAATTGAAGATTACAGGAAGAACAATGCTACTTAGTAAATTTGGGATAGACACAACAATTGAAAAGTACAAGGAATATGGATTTGAGGGACTGGAATTTTGTTTCTGTGGCAGAGATTTTTCGTTTAATTATGACAGCATACAAGAGTTTTACGCACAGCATGTTTTGGAAAAATGTAGCAAGCTAGATATACCTATCTATAGCACTAGCTTTCACTGTGACTTTGTTTTTAATGATACAAAGTTTGAAGAACTGAAAAAAGCTATAGAGGCAACTAGGCTATATGGTGCAAGCACCTGTATAACATCCAATGGCGCAAGGCGGTTGGATTTGTTGCAGGAGGGGTGGGATATTCTGGTAAACAGGACAAAGGAGCTGGTGAAAATAGCAGAAGATAACGCTGTGGATTTGGCTATAGAATTTGAGCCTGGTATGGTTTGCGGAACTACTGCCGATGTAGTGAAGTTGATAGAGGTAGTAGGCTCCAAGCATCTTAAAGCTAATCTTGATTTGGGGCATGTGTTTTTATGCGACCCAGAGCCACTCGGCGCTATTTTGTCACTAAAAGACCATATAGCACACGCTCATATAGAGAATATGCAAAGAGGTGTACACAGGCATTTAGTACCACAAGTGGGTGATATGGATATAGCAGAGTATATGCAAGCACTAAAAAATACAGGCTTTGATGGTGCAGTTGCACTAGACCTGTATCAAGATGATTTTGAGAAAGTTTGCAAAAGCAGCGCAGAGTTTTTGAAAAACATTGTTCTAAACCTAAAATAATATATAGAAAATGGCTACAAAAAGTGATTAAACTCTTTGTAGCCATTTGTGTATTTATTAATCAAGTGAGCTTAGCAATGCTTTTATAGGTTGGCCAGGAGGTACCATGGGTAGTACAAAAGCATCTTTGTGTATGCGTGCATCTATAACACAAGGTTTGCCAGAAGCTAGAGCCTCTGCAATAGCCGCATCATACTCTTCTTTTGTATCAACAGTATAGCCTTTCATTCCATAAGCCTCTGCTAGTAGCTTAAAGTCTGGGCCTCTAGTATATAGTGTGGTTTCTGAATAGCGTTTGTCGTAGAAAAGTGTCTGCCACTGACGCACCATGCCTAGTACACCATTGTTTAGCACTACTATTATGATAGGCATATTGTAGTAAGCTATAGTGGAAAGCTCGTTGCAGTTCATACGGAAGCTACCATCACCAGCAAAATGCACTACTTTTTTGTCAGGATTTGCCATAGCACAACCCATAGCAGCGCCAGTACCAAAGCCCATAGTGCCAAGACCACCGGAGGAGATGAACGTACGTGGTGTCTTGAAAGTATAGAATTGCTGTACCCACATTTGGTGTTGTCCAACCTCGGTAGTTATGATAGCATCATCAGGGGTAAGCTCGCAAGCTCTGTTTATAATAAACTCAGGGTTAAGAGCTTCGTTATTGTCGTCCATTTTTGGGAAAGCTTTTTTAAGCTCCAATATTTCCTGTGAAAACTCAGATAGCTCACGTGCTTTTACTGCATCTGTTAGCTTTTGTAGTATAATTTTGCAGTCACCAGCTATAGGGTAGTGAGAGGGCACGTTTTTATCAAGCTCTGCATCGTCTATATCAATATGGATAACTTTTGCATTGCGTGCAAATGTAGCAGTGTTGCTAGTAACACGGTCAGAGAACCTAGCACCTACAGCGATAACAAGGTCAGCCTTATTAACACCAAGGTTGGAGGCTTTTGTGCCATGCATACCAATCATACCAATATATAGCTCGTCATCACAAGGGATACAGCCAGTACCCATAAATGTGGTGGAAACAGGGCTGTTTAGCTTTTTAGCAAAGGAAACAAGCTCTGCACTTGCATCACCACTAATAACACCACCACCAGCAACAATAACTATTTTCTTGCTGCCATCTATAATAGACACAGCCTCGTCTAGTTGCTCTGGGGACATCTCGGAAATAGTTTTACAATAAGTAGGAGCTGTGCTCTGTGGTGTGTACTCAACCTCTGTAGATGTAATATCCTTTGGGATATCTATTAGTACTGGGCCTTTTCTGCCACTATTAGCAATAACAAATGCCTCACGCACTACATCAGCAAGCTCGTTTACATCTTTTACTATATAGTTGTGTTTTGTTATTGGCATGGTGATACCTGCAATATCTACCTCTTGGAAAGAGTCTTTGCCCAGTAGGGGAGAAGCAACATTGCAAGTTATAGCAACCATTGGTACAGAGTCCATATATGCAGTTGCAAGACCTGTTACAATATTTGTAGAGCCAGGGCCAGATGTAACCATACAAACACCCACCTTGCCAGTGGAGCGTGAGTAGCCATCAGCCGCGTGGGACGCTGCTTGCTCGTGCGCTGTTAGTACATGTGTTATTCTGTCACTATTTTTATAAAGTTCATCATAGATGTTAAGTATAGCACCACCGGGGTATCCAAAAACAACATCAACCCCTTGCTCACAAAGACATTCTATCATAACTTGTGCGCCTGTTAGTTTCATATTTCTATTCTCCTTATTATATTATTAGGATGTTTACTTAGTGTTAGTATTTTTTGCTTTTCTATAGTTCATCAAAGTAGCTATTAATAAGCCAATATTACCAACAATCAACATTACAGCAGAGGGCACAAACCCAGCAATAATGATATTGATAGATGCTATATTAAGACTAATAATAGCAAGAACCAAAGCTATCTTGGCTGATTTTACTTTGTTCATATAGCCTCCTGAGTGTAATTTGTTAAGTCTTCTTTTTGAGCTTTGTAATAATTACCTCTATAACAAAGCAGATTATTGCAATACCAGCATTAGTAAGTGCAGAGATAACCTGCCGTGCAGCAGTGAATGTTGCAGTTGTTACAAAAACTACGCTTACCATATCCTCCGAAAGAAAGGTGGGGGAAGACGGTGAAGATGACACAAAATAAGTTACAAGTATCTGCACAATAACATTGTAGGGTATGAACATCAGGAAAGTATATCCAGCTGATAAAAACCAGCGTTTGTTGCATTTGATGAATACTAGACCTATAAGATATAGTAGCAAAAAGGTTAGGATTGTCACAGATAAGCCTAGTTGCCACACCAAAAGACTGTCAATTAGTGTGCCTACCACACCCACAAACAGTAGTGTGATAAAAAACAGCGCCAGCAAAACTTTATTATAACTGCGTAGTTTGTATATACTAAATATAGTTGCATTAAACGCAAGGATTGCTGCACTGACAATTATCGACCAGTCCAGCCTTGCTGAGAATAAAAAGTCGATAAACAGGGTAGTAGCAACTGCAATGGCACCGATTGATACAGAAACTAAAAATAAGATTTTTGGTATGGTGCTAGTTGGTGATTTATCTGTTGTTACCATATCCATATATTTAGCTCAGCACTGCGCCTGTATTTGCGCTTGTTACTAGCTTTGCATAGCGTGATAGATAGCCAGTTTTTACCTTTGGCTCTGGCATAATGTGGTTTGCACGGCGTGTAGCAAGGACATCATCACTAACTTTTAGCTCTATGCTATATTTAGTCATATCTATTGCTATGATATCGCCGTCCTCCACAAGGCCGATAATACCGCCCTCTGCAGCCTCTGGGGATACATGGCCAATACTTGCGCCCCTAGTAGCACCAGAAAATCTGCCGTCGGTGATAAGAGCAACATCTTTATCAAGCCCCATACCAGCAAGCTTTGCAGTAGGGGATAGCATCTCACGCATACCTGGGCCACCTTTTGGGCCTTCGTAGCGTATAACAAGTACTTCGCCCTTGTTTATCATGCCTGCATCAATAGCGTCTGTAGCTTCTTCCTCGGAATTAAACACACGAGCCTTACCACTGTGGACAAGCATCTCTGGCGCAACAGCGGAGCGTTTTACAACACAGCCATCGGGTGCTATATTACCTTTTAGGATAGCTATACCACCTGTAGCAGAGTATGGATTATCGATAGTGCGAATAACAGTTTCGTCTTTATTAGCAGCTTTTGATATATTCTCGCCCATAGTTTGCAGTGTAACTGTTGGTATATCAAGGTTTAGTAGCTCTTTTTTAGCAAGCTCTTTCATAACAGCCTGCACACCACCAGCAGCAAACAGGTTCTCTATGAAATGGTGGCCAGCAGGGGAAAGTTTACAGAGGTTAGGTGTATTCTCGCTTATATTATTAACCTCGTCTAGGTCTATTTTTATACCTAGCTCGTTTGCTATAGCAGGTAGGTGTAGTATAGTATTTGTACTACAGCCCAGTGCCATATCTATAGTTACAGCGTTGCGGAACGCTTTCTCAGTCATTATATCGGACGGTTTAAGACCTGCTTTTAGCACTTCCATTATCTGCATACCAGTTTGTTTTGCCATACGCACACGCTCTGCATACACAGCAGGCACAGTACCATTACCAGGCAGTGCCATACCTAGTGCCTCCATCATGCAGTTCATGCTATTTGCAGTGAACATACCAGAGCAAGAGCCACAAGTAGGGCAAGCGTTATTTTCGTAGTCTGTTAGCTCGTCCATGCTCATATTACCAGCACGGTAGCTACCCACAGCCTCGAACATATTGGATAGTGATATCTCTTTATTAGCGGAAACACCCTTTAGCATTGGGCCACCACTGATAACCATTGTTGGGACATTAACACGTGCAGCACCCATTATCATACCAGGTACAATCTTGTCGCAGTTAGGCACAAGCACCATAGCATCAAAGGCATGTGCAGTAGCCATACACTCTGTGCTATCTGCTATTAGCTCGCGTGTTACCAGTGAGTATTTCATACCGATATGCCCCATAGCAATACCATCACACACACCAATAGCAGGAACAACAACAGGCACACCGCCATTCATGTAAATACCAGCTTTTACAGCCTCCACCAATGTATTTAGGTGGATATGCCCTGGTACAATCTCGCTCTGTGCGCTTATGATACCAACAATAGGACGTTTAAGCTCCTCATCTGTCCAGCCCATAGCTTTGAAAAGGCTCCTATGAGGCGCTTTATCTGGACCTGTTTTTACTCTATCGCTTCTCATCATAATATATAAATCTCCATTTCTGTGGTGAGTACCAGTTGAACTGCACCACATTTTTTGTGCACAAATTACTTAATGTTAGCACAGATTAGTGCGCCCATTTCTTTTGTGCCAACAAGTGTATATCCGTCAGCCATTATATCAGCTGTGCGATAATTTTCATCAAGAACAGCCTCAACAGCATCGTTTATAGCTTGTGCTTCTTTCTCAAGACCCAGAGAGTATTTAAGCATCATACCAGCAGAGAGAATAGTAGCAATAGGGTTTGCCATATCCTTGCCTGCAATATCTGGCGCACTGCCGTGTATTGGCTCGTACATACCAAATGTGCCATCACCAAGACTGGCAGATGCAAGCATACCTATAGAGCCAGTTAGCATACTAGCCTCATCGGATAGTATATCGCCGAACATATTTGTAGTTACCATAACATCAAACTGACGTGGGTTGCGAACAAGCTGCATAGCTGCATTATCCACATACATAAAAGAGATTTCTACATTTGGGTAGTCTTTTTCCATTAGTGCAACACGCTCTCTCCACAAACGGGAGCTTTCTAGCACGTTTGCTTTGTCAACTACACATAGTTTACCACCACGTTTGCCAGCACTCTCAAAGCCAACTTTTAGCACACGGTCAATCTCTACTTCGTTGTAGTACATAGTGTCATAAGCAGATTTGTCAGCATCATTCCTACCACGCTCACCAAAATAAATACCGCTTGTTAGCTCACGTACTATTAGTATATCAAGGCTATCGCCTATAATTTCGTCTTTTAGTGGGCAAGCAGCACGCAGTTGTTTGTACATAACAGCTGGGCGCAAGTTTGCAAATAGCCCAAGGCTACTACGCAGGCCTAGCAGGGCTTTTTCTGGGCGAATATCACCAGGTAGTGTGTCCCACTTAGGGCCACCAACAGCGCCAAGTAGCACACTATCGCTAGCTCTTGCAGCGTCTATTGTGTCCTGTGGTAGTGGCTGACCACACAGGTCTATAGCAGCACCACCAGCTGGTTTCTCTGTAAAGCTAAATGTATGACCATATTTTTCACCGATTACTTTTAGTACAGCAACAGCCTCTGTAACAATATCGGGGCCTATGCCATCGCCGGGGATTGTCAGAATATTATAGTTCATTTGGGATACGCTCCTTATTTTGTTTTAATATAATTTACAAGGCCACCAACAGATATTAGGTTTTGCATAAACTCTGGGTATGGCTCGCCCTGATAGGTTTTGCCAGTAGTTTTGTTTAGTATAATACCAGTAGTGAAGTCAATCTCAACTTCGTCACCAGCGCTTATACCCTCAGCAGCTGACTCACACTCTATAATTGGCAAGCCGATATTGATAGAGTTGCGGTAGAATATACGTGCAAAAGTCTTTGCTATTACGCAGGAAACACCAGCTGCTTTTATAGCTATTGGTGCGTGCTCACGTGAGGAGCCACAGCCAAAGTTTTTGTCGGCAACTATAATATCGCCCTCGCTTACATTTTTTACAAAATCTGCATCTATATCTTCCATACAGTGAGCAGCAAGCTCTTTAGGGTCGGAGGTGTTAAGATATCTTGCAGGGATTATTACATCAGTATCTACATTATCGCCAAAGCGAAAAACTTTTCCATTTGCTTTCATAATTTTCTCCAATCTTGTAGTGTTACATTTATATGCTTATAAGTTGCGTATACGCTCCAGTTGTTCGTCTATATCGAGTACCCACACCATATGGTGTCCACCCTCGCCCCAAAAATCTTGGACAAAGTATGTAGGCTTGCCAAATTTTTTCTGCCAGATACCCTGTGCTATCTCGTAGCCACAGTCAAAACAAAACTGCTCTGCGCCACGCTCTTTTAGTACTTTCAGTAGCTCTATCATTAGTAGCTGTGCCACACCATGTTTTTGGTACTCGGTCTGCACTAGCAGTGAGCCTATCTCCATAATATCAACGGTAGCATCGCCAGCACATTCGTTTAGTGCATCGTTGCTCCTGCCTATTGATGTAGTAGCGATAATTTTACCATCTACTACCGCCACAAGAAAAAACCTGTCCACGCCACCGCTGTCAATATCCATACGGATAAGGCTCTTTTTTGCTTCTATTTCTTCTTCTATTTCATCATTATCACCGTCAATCTCATTTGCAGAGAAAGTAGCAGTAACCATTCTAGTAAAAAAATCATCTATCTGTGGCAAATCTGTAGCAGTGGGTCGCCTAATAATTATATTATTCATCGGCTACTTCCAGCTCTTCCATTAGGGTTTGTGAAAAACAACTTATTATAGTTATAGGTGTAAAAGTACCATCTTCTTGTGTTATATACACAACATCAAGCTTTACTTCTAGGTCACCAATCACAAAATCTGAGATATAATAACCACTGTCTGGGGTATGAGTTGCATCAAACAGCATTGATATATCATACATAGGGGTTTCGTCATCAGGCTCTGGTGGTGGGTTTATAGTAGCTGTCCCAACGGTAAGGATTAGGTCGTATATTTGCTTTAGGTGTGCGATATAACTGTCTTTATCCACAGATGTTCCGTCGTTTGTGTTAAAATATGTTATGCCCACAGCCTTGCTCTCCTCGGGGCTTGGGAAAGAAACCAACACCATATATTCATGGTCATATATTAGCTTATCATCAGCAATAAACATGTCTTGGTTGTTGCGTTGCCCAATAAATGGGTGCTCCTCGCCAAGATATGAGCGCATCTC
>CAYJFF010000006.1:0-17172 GCA_964369345.1 uncultured Oscillospiraceae bacterium | reverse complement strand
TTCTTCGTCATTTGTGTCGCTGTCCTCAGACGATGAGCTTTCTTCGCTGGTAGCATCTGCCACGGAGGAAGAAGTATCTTCTTGAGAAGATGTCTCCCCCTCGGCAGGTTCATCACCACCACAGGCAGTGAGTATTATTGTTATTATTAGTATCAGTGCAATTAATAATTTCTTGTTCAAATCAAACCTCGGCGTATTATAGTTTTGCTGGGTCGCTTATCTTGCCTGTTATAGCACTAGCAGCAGCAACAGCAGGGCTTGAAAGGTAAACTTCGGACTCTACGTGACCCATTCTACCAACAAAATTACGGTTTGTAGTAGCAACAGCACGCTCGCCCTTTGCTAGTATGCCCATATGTCCACCCAGACATGGACCGCAAGTAGGTGTAGAAACTATGGCACCAGCATTTATGAATATCTCTACAAGACCCTCTTTTATAGCTTGCAGATATATTTTCTGTGTGCCAGGTATGATGATAGCACGTACACGCTTGCTAACTTTTTTGTCACGCATAATGTTTGCAGCAGCACGCAAATCTTCTATCCTACCATTTGTGCAAGAGCCTATAACAACTTGGTCGATGTTGATATCGCCAACTTCATCAATAGTGCGTGTGTTCTCTGGCAGATGTGGGAAAGCGACTGTTGGCTTAATATCATCAAGCACTATGTCATAAACCTCATCATACTCAGCGTCAGCGTCGGCTGCATATACTGTGTATGGTTTGGTGCTGTGCTCTTTTACATACTCAAGTGTTAGTTCATCTACAGGGAAGATGCCATTTTTTGCACCAGCCTCTATAGCCATGTTAGCTATGCATAGGCGGTCGTCCATGGATAGATTTTTTATACCGTCACCCATAAACTCCATGCTCTTATATCTTGCGCCATCAACACCTATCATACCAATGATATGCAGGATAACGTCTTTACCACTGGAAAAACCTTGCAGGCTACCAGTAACATTGAATTTTATAGCAGATGGCACTTTGAACCAAGCCTGACCAGTAGCCATACCAGCAGCCATATCAGTAGAGCCAACACCAGTAGCAAAAGCACCTAGCGCGCCATATGTGCAAGTGTGGGAGTCTGCACCAATGATAACATCACCGGGTACAGACAAACCTTTTTCTGGGATAAGGGCATGCTCTATGCCCATCTCGCCAACTTCAAAATAATTCTCTATTTCTTGTGCATTTGCAAAGTCACGCATAAATTTTGCTTGCTCTGCTGCTTTTATATCTTTATTAGGTGTAAAGTGGTCTGGTACAAGTGCTATTTTGCTTTTGTGGAAAACACCCTTGTAACCCATTTTATCAAACTCTTTTATAGCAACAGGTGCAGTAATGTCATTGCCAAGTACAAGGTCTAGGTTTGCCTCTATTAACTGACCAGCCTTTACTTCCTCAAGACCTGCGTGTGCTGCTAGTATTTTTTGTGTCATTGTCATTGCCATAGTTTGGTTCTCCTTATTCTGTAAGCTCTTTTATTAGGTTAAGGTCATACATCATATTGTTTATAGCAGAAATATAAGCAAGTATAGCAGCCTCAACAATATCTAGGCTAACACCATGACCATTATATACTTTGCCACCAGCTTTTACTTTTACAGTAACTTCGCCCTGTGCATCTGTGCCGCCGTTTACAGCATTTATAGTAAAGTCCTCAAGCTCAAAGTCGCTGTGCTCAACTAGCTCATTAATAGCCTTGTAGCTAGCGTCTACTGGGCCGTACTTAGACGCAGTAACAGTTTCGCACACAGTGCCATCATTCTTGCGCAGTGTCATTAGTGATGTAGAAGTGATAGTATTGCCGACATTTATAACAAAGTTCTCTAGTGTGTAGCAAGGTGGTACTTCTACAGCTTTTCTACGAACAAGTGCCTCTAGGTCCCTGTCTGTAACAGTTTTTTGCTTGTCAGCAAGTATCTTGAATTCATCAAAGATAGCAGAAATTTCTTCCTCACTAAGCACGTAGCCCAGTGTGGACAGTCTATCAACAAAAGCGTGCTTACCAGAGTGCTTACCAAGCACCATTTTATTCTCGCTAAGACCGATAGATGCAGGAGTCATAATCTCGTAAGTGCCTTTGTGAGCAAGCATACCGTGCTGGTGAATACCTGACTCATGAGCAAAAGCGTTATCGCCAACGATAGCTTTGTTAGCCTGTACTTTTGCACCTGTGATAGATGAAAGCATACGGCTAGTTTTGTATATCTGTGTTGTGTCAACATTGCAAACAGCATCGTAGTAGTCTTTACGAACATTTAGGTTCATAACAATTTCTTCTAGTGCGGCATTACCAGCACGCTCACCAATACCATTAATAGTACACTCTAGCTGATTAGCACCCTCCATAAGAGCAGCAAGGGAGTTTGCAACACCCACACCAAGGTCATTATGGCAGTGTACAGCAAGGTCTACTTTATCGATATTTGGCACATTGTTACGGATACCACGGATTATATTTGCGAATTCGCCAGGGATACTGTAGCCCACTGTGTCTGGGATATTGATAACAGTAGCACCAGCGTTTATAGTAGCCTCGATAACTCTCCATAGAAATTCAGGGTCGGAACGAGATGCGTCCTCAGCCGAAAACTGAACATCGGAGCAGTATTTCTTAGCATATTTTACCATTTCAACAGCCTGTTCTAGTACTTGGTCAGGCTTCATTTTTAGCT
Source organism: uncultured Oscillospiraceae bacterium (assembly GCA_964369345.1). Lineage (GTDB taxonomy): Bacteria > Bacillota > Clostridia > Oscillospirales > Ruminococcaceae > Angelakisella. Next base: position 14,489 of record CAYJFF010000006.1, on the reverse strand, counting down.
TATACTCCATATGTAGGGGAGAAGTAGCTATAAAAGTATGTATTCTTGGGTTTTTGGCAATTTTTACAGCCTCCCAAGCACGGTCTATATCCTTTGTTAGCGCACGTGATAGTGACGCAACTGTGGAGTTTTTTATGATTTTTGCAATCTCATGTACTGATGCAAAATCACCAGGAGATGCAATAGCAAAACCAGCTTCGATTACATCAACGCCCAGCAGTTCGAGTTGCTTTGCCATCTCCAATTTTTCTTTCATGTTCATGCTGCAACCAGGGGACTGTTCGCCGTCACGTAGCGTGGTGTCAAATATTTTTATTTGTCTTGCCATGCTGTTATACCTCCATTTTTATTATATAAATTTAGTTTTGCACAGTAATACTACTACAAATAGTAGAAAATAACCAGCTTATTTTATTTTGTGATATATTACAATATAAAGTTAAAAATGGGGCAGTGGTTATCCCCATTTTTAACTGATTTTTATATAGAGCTTTTACAAAAGAGAGGGATTATTTCTCCTCTAGTTTTTGTTGCCAGCTCATCATTTTACGCAGGTCAGAACCAACTTGCTCAACTACATGGTCAGCCTCTATACGTCTGATAGCGTTGAAGTAAGCTCTGTTGGATTGGTTCTCTAGTATCCAGTTACGTGCAAATGTGCCGTCTTGGATATCTGTTAGAACACCTTTCATTGCTTTTTTAGTTTCGTCTGTGATGATTTTTGGTCCTGTGATATAGTCGCCGTACTCAGCAGTGTCAGAGATAGAGTATCTCATCTGTGCAAAGCCACCTTGGTTAATCATATCAACAATTAGTTTCATCTCGTGTACACACTCAAAGTATGCGCTCTCTGGTTGGTAACCAGCTTCTACCAATGTCTCAAAACCAGCTTTCATTAGTGCAACAACACCGCCACATAGTACAGCTTGCTCACCAAATAGGTCTGTCTCTGTTTCTTCTTTGAATGTAGTCTCTAGTATACCAGCTCTTGCACCACCAACACCAGCAGCATAAGCAAGTGCCATATCATAAGCTTTGCCTGTAGCATTTTGTTGTACAGCGATTAGGCAAGGAACACCTTTGCCCTCTTTGTACTGGCTTCTTACTGTATGTCCAGGGCCTTTTGGCGCAATCATAACAACGTCAACATCAGCAGGAGGAACAATTTGTCCATAATGGATGTTAAAACCATGAGCGAAAGCAAGGATTTTGCCCTCTGTTAGGTGCTCTTTGATAGACTCTTGGTATAGAGCAGCTTGTTTCTCGTCATTGATAAGTATCATGATGAAGTCAGAAGCTTTTGCAGCATCAGCAGCAGTCATTACTGGTAGACCTACAGCCTCTGCTTTTGCCCAAGATTTACTACCTTCATATAGACCGACAATAACATCAACGCCGGATTCTTTTAGGTTAAGTGCATGTGCGTGGCCTTGGCTACCAAAGCCGATGATAGCTACTTTCTTTCCATCAAGTAGAGATAGGTTACAGTCTTGCTCGTAGTATAATTTTGCCATTTTTAGTGTCCTCCAAATTTAATATTAAAATAATCTGTTACCACAGTTCTTTAAAACGTAACAACCGCGTTGTAGTGCTGCAAGCCCAGTTCTGGATATTTCCAGAATACCAAACGGCTCAAGTAGCTCTATTAGTGCAGATTGCTTGCTTACATCACCAGTAACCTCTATTGTCATAGTGTTTGGTGATATATCAATAACACTTGCGCGAAAAACTCCAACAAACTGTAGTATCTCGGCGCGTGTTTTTTCGTTTGCTTGTACTTTTATCAGTGCTAGCCCACGGCCCACACTGCTACCACGCTCAAGCTCAACAATTTGTACAACGTCCATTAGTTTGTTTAGTTGTTTGGTTATTTGGTTTACTATATAGCGGTCACCAGTAACTACTATTGTTATGCGAGACAGGCTCTCATCCTCGGTGACACCAACAGAAAGACTATGGATATTGTACCCGCGTCTGGAAAAAAGACCAGAAACACGACTGAGTACGCCTGCATGGTTCTTGACTAATATCGATAAAGTGTGCATTTCCAACTTTGTTTCACAACCTTTCTCTTAAATATAATGCTCTTATTCACTTTTACACGTTGATACAGTGAAAAAATTGAGCATAAAGAAACTTACTTGTGGATATTATACTATTTTATTATTTTAAAGTAAAGGTTTTTGGCACGCTAATTTAATTTTCTATCTTTATATATAAATACTTAGTGCTTTAACTCAATAAAACGTACATTTTTGCTAAGAAAAAGTGATTTATCATAGATTTAACAAAGATTTTTTGTAAAAAAAACTATGTTTTAGCAAATTATAGCAATAGTTTACATTTGCTTTTTACAAAATATTTGCTATAATTACAAACAGAAATAATTTTATAAGGAGTGTAGGGTATATGAATGCAATTATAACTGTAATAGGCGAAGACATGGTAGGTATTTTAGCAAAGGTAAGTAATGTTTGTGCAGATAATAAAATGAATGTAGAAGAAGTTACACAGAGCATATTGCGCAATATGTTTGCAATGATAATGCTTGTTGATATCTCTAACTGCACCTGTACACTAGCGGAGCTTTCTAAAAAGTTTGAGAGTGTGGAAAAAGAAATGAATGTAACAATACATATCACACGTCAAGAGCTTTTTGATGCTATGCACAGAATATAACAAGGGGAGTTTCATACTATGATTAATAAAGGCGATATTATCGAAACCATAAAAATGCTCACAGATGAAAGCCTTGATGTGCGTACTGTGACTATGGGCATATCCCTGCTAGACTGCGCAGACGAAAACCCACAGGTAGCTTGCGAGAAGATATACAAGAAGATTACAGAGCGTGCCAAAGAGCTTGTGCCAGTAGTCGAGGATATCAGCGCAAACTACGGTGTTCCTATTATTAATAAGAGAATAGCTGTAACACCTATCTCCATGCTACTTGCATCTGCACCAACAGCCGACCCTGTAGACTATGCAAAAACACTGGATAGAGCAGCAAAAGAAGTTGGCGTAAACTTTATCGGTGGTTTCTCTGCACTGGTGCAAAAAGGCTTTTCTCGTGGTGATGTAGAGCTTATAAATTCCATACCAGATGCACTAGCACAGACAGATTTTGTCTGCTCGTCTGTAAATATCGGTAGCACAAAAGCTGGTATAAATATGGACGCTGTGCGTATGATGGGAGAAATAGTAAAAGAGGCAGCAGAAAAAACCAAGGATAACAACTGTATGGCAGCTGCAAAGCTAGTTGTTTTTTGTAATGCCCCAGACGATAACCCATTTATGGCAGGCGCTTTCCACGGTGTGGGCGAGCCTGATTGCGTTATAAATGTTGGTGTATCCGGCCCTGGCGCAGTCCGTGCAGCACTGGCACAACTACCAAAAGATGCACCACTGGACGAAGTAGCAAACACTGTTAAGCGTACAGCGTTTAAGATAACACGTATGGGACAAATGGTGGGAGAGCTTGCAAGCAAAAAGCTAGGTGTACAGTTTGGTATAGTAGACCTCTCACTTGCACCAACACCAGCTATCGGCGATAGCGTTGCAAACGTGCTAGAAGAAATGGGACTTGAGCACTGTGGTGGATACGGCACAACTGCTTGCCTTGCACTACTAAACGATGCAGTGAAAAAAGGTGGCGTAATGGCTAGTGGCCACGTTGGCGGACTATCGGGTGCTTTTATACCAGTGTCCGAGGACGAGGGCATGATACAATCTGTTTGCAAAGGTGCTCTTACTCTGGAAAAACTAGAGGCTATGACAGCAGTTTGTAGCGTTGGTATTGATATGGTGGTTATCCCAGGCGATACTTCACCAGCTGTTATTAGTGCGCTTATTGCTGACGAGGCGGCTATTGGTATGGTTAACTCAAAGACAACAGCAGTCCGTGTTATCCCTGCTATAGGCAAGACCACTGGCGACACCCTAGAGTTTGGTGGTTTGCTAGGATATGGCCCTGTAATGCCTATAAATACTTTTGACCCTACAGTTTTCATAAACCGTGGTGGTAGGATACCATCCCCACTACAGGCTCTTAAAAACTAATATAAACACCGCAACTTGCTTTTTGTGCTATAGTTGCGGTGTTTTTTTAGATATAATTAGTTGAGCAGCACTATGCTCAAGTTAAGGTAGCCAGCAAAGGTTACCCACAATAGATATGGTAGCATAAGGTATGCAGCTGTTTTGGATATTGGATACATATTGATGATTGTGAGCACGATGAGCACCCATAGCAATAAAAGCCAAATGAATGCTAGTAAATATAGCTCTAGGTTGAAGAAAATGAACGACCATAAGAAGTTTACTACTAGCTGAACTGCATATAGTTTTAGTGTTTTGCTTTTTTCGTGCTCGGGTGCTCTTGATGTAAATATTAAGTAAGATGCTACACCCATTAGTACATATAAAATTGGCCAGACAACGCCGAATAGCCACCCAGGTGGAGAGAGCGCAGGCTTGATGAGCTCTTGGTATGTGCTCATGCTATCACCGCTGAGCATGCCCGCTAGCCACCCAAGCCCCAGCGGAACTAACACAGAAATTATAAGTGCTTTTAGATTTATTTTCATTCTTACCTCCATTTCTTATATAGTTACATTGTATGGAAATATAGGTGAAAATATGAGTGCCTAATAAAATTTCTGATAATTCCAGTTGTGTTTTGTGACAAACTATGATAGAATGCTAGAAAGATAGTGGTAATTATTCGAAATACATACAGTCCACATATAAGTCACGGAAAACAGATGATGAAGAAAGATTTATCTCCTCTTTTTCGCAGTTAATCTCGTCTGCACCCAGTGCTATGCGAACACTGCCAGCAAGTGCTGCATTGCCGAGCACAACAGTGCAGTCAGCAAGCTCTTTTGGGATAAGCCCTATGTGGCTAGCTGCGGACATATTAAGGTGCGAGCCAAACCCACCACAGAGATATAGTGTATCAACTTCTTCTATTGGTGTGTCAGTGTGCGATAATAGTGTAAGAATACCAGCACATATAGCAGATTTTGCAAGCTGGATGCTACGGATATCTTTTTGGCTTACATAGACATCACTACCCTTGATATAATATTTCTCGGCATCTTCGTCCCATGTGCCAAGCAAGGCATTTTCTGCCTCAATCCTGCCTGTATCATCAATGATACCAAGCTCTAGCATAGTGCTAACAAGGCTTAGAATACCTGAGCCACAAATACTATGCATTTCAGTACCGATATGCTCTATTACTACTTCTCCATTACTTACACAAGAATGTGTGATAGCGCCATCAATAGCAGGGCTACCACAGCTAAGACCACAGCCCTCAAAAGCAGGGCCTGCGGCAGTGGAGCAACAGTAGAGAGTATCGTTTTTATAAAGACACATCTCACCATTTGTGCCTATATCAACAAGTAGCGAGATTTTATCGCTCTTTGTCATATTACAAGAAACAGCAGCACACATAAGGTCTGCTCCTATGTATGCACCTAGGCATTTGGGCAAGTATGCACCAAGAAAGTCGCTTGTCGTGCCAAAAAGTGATACTGTATTAAATGGTGCGACACCAAGGGAAGCAGGGTCAAGCCCCTCTAATATATGTAGCATAGTGGTGTTACCTGTGATAACTATTTTGTCAACGCTATCGATGTTTGCACTCTTTAGTGCTTGGGTGTACATATCCTGTATCTGTGTGCGGATGTCTTTTTGCAAAACCTCCACACCTAGCTCTGCGCATTGCTCTATGCGTGATATAACATCTGCACCATAGGTTTTTTGGCAGTTTTCTTCTAGCACCTGTGCTAGCACGCTGTTGTTAGCACCACTATAAATAGCACACGCAACAGTGGTAGTGCCTATATCTATCCCACATATAGTGCCGTGGTCGCTAGTGTCAGAGATATTATCAGCCAGTCCCAGAACTTTTTGCTCTTGGCTAAAAATCTCTATTTCAGCACTGCCCAGTATATCAACATAACAGGCTAGTCGTATATTATCATCTAGCTCGTCCTGTGTTAGTAAGCCACGCTCCGCGCTACATAGTGGTGAGAGTGTACCTGTAATTTTTATCTTGCATTTGCCACAAGTACCATTGCCAGAACAAGGAAAAGCAATTTTCCCTTTTAGATAATCTTCTGCTTTTATATGCTCGTTAACTATAAACTTTGTCATGAGTTAGTGTGCACCGCCTCTCTTAGTTTAATAATGATTATAACAAAAAAAAGTAGATAGCACTATAACTATTTTGTGTTTTTTTGTCGATTATAATGTAAAAGGTTCGCGGTTTTTACCAAATCGAAAACGAAACGTTTCTGTATAAAGCGACAGCCGATATATTTTTATAAGAATGGAGCAGGATTATGAAGATAGCATTTATTAGTTGCATGGTGTTTTGCCGTGATGCAAACTACTATATATACGATAGCCAGCACGCCATACATCCGTTTTGGATGGAACAGGGCTTGCATGATACACCGGATATTTTGCGCAAGAGATTGCAAGAGAAAATAGACGAGGTGGACAGTCTGAACGAACGATACGAAAAAGGTAATGGCTTTGAGGCTATAGTGCTGGGTTATGGGCTTTGTTCCAATGGTGTTGTAGGGCTAAAAGCTGGCAAGCTACCTATAATAGTACCCAAATGTGATGACTGCATGGCGCTATTCTTAGGCTCGCAACAGAGATATCTGGACTATTTCCATAGCCTAAAAGGTATATACTGGTTTAATAAAACTTGGGTAGAGCACGCATTTGTGCCTACACAGGCAAGGTATGAAAAAATGCACGAGTACTATGTAAAAGAGTATGGAGAGGATAACGCCGACTACCTAATGGAGATAGAAACAGGGTATACGCACAACTACAAAAATGCGCTGTTTATTGCATCTCAGGTGTGTGATGATACAAAAGAGCAGGAAGAAGTAAAGCAGGCGGCGGACTACTTTGGCTGGGAATACAAGCTGGTGCAGGGGGATAATGTGATGATACGTGACCTGCTAGCATGTAACTGGGATAATAGGTTTTTACGCTGCAACCCAGGAGAGATAATAGTAGCCGACTATGATGGCGAAAAAATAAAGGTGGAGAGAAAAGATGTTTAGTGCACAACAGATATCGCGATATATCTATGATATTACAGGTGTAAACTCATTTTTGATAGAACTAAATAGCGGGAACTTGCTGACAGCCACCACGATATGTGCTGACTGTGGCGGGTGTGACTATGCTGCGAACCACTATAGTGCAGCAAAAGAGGCCGAGCGCTGGAATAATAAATACATCTACTATTGTGACAAGGGGCTTGTATTTATAGTAACAGATAATAAGCACACAAATAACGCTATTGTTACAGGGCCTATCATTATGGAAGATGATGAGCTGAAGATAGAGAATGTACCAGTGTTTTCTACTGCAGCAGTAGGTGCGATTAGCGAGCTTATATATATATGCTACAGCCAGTATAATGAAGAAGAATATCATATAACACAGGAGCAACTGCTAAATACCATATACCAGCTACCGCAAGGTGTCGCAAACGATAGGATTTATATGGAGTGTGAGCACGAGCTTGAAAGTGCTATACTGGCGAGTGATAAGTTCCGTGTAAATGCAGTGCTAAACGAACTGCTGGGCTTAATATTCCTAGAGGGCAACTATAACTATAGCATTGTGAGATACAAAGTTATAGAGTTGCTAGCACTATTCTCACGTACTATGATAATAGCAGGCGCTAATGCAGATGAGGTTTTTCGCCTTAAACGTGACTGTATGGAGGAAATAGAGCGAATATATAACGCAGAGCAACTTAGTATTTGGCTGACAAAGGTAATACGTAAATTTCTTGAGCATATAATAGACCTGCGTGATATAAAAAACAAAGAAGTTATATACAGGGTGCTCACATACATAAATGAGAATTACGCAAACAAGCTAAAACTTGCAGATTTGGCGGAGAATGTGTTCCTGAGTAGCTCGTACCTAAGCCGTGTAATAAAGAGTGAAACAGGCAAAAATTTTACTACACTGCTGGGTGAGGTACGTGTGGAAAAAAGCAAAGAGCTGTTAAGAAATACAGATTTATCGCTTGTAGATATCGCAACTAGCGTAGGGTTTGATGACCAAAGTTATTTTACAAAAGTATTTAAGAAAACAACTGGCATACCGCCTAAAAAATATCGACAAGAGAGGCTGTAATTGTTGCAAAAGCTGTTATATTACCAAAAAAAGCAGTATAGTACAATAAAAGTCAAATTAATTGCATTATAATACAAACAGATTAATTCATTGATAAATATAACATACATACGGAGGAGTTTTTTTATGAGTATTCTACAAGAAATTAGCGAGTATCTACAAAAAGGTAAATCCCCAATGATAAAGGAGCTTGTGCCAAAAGCACTTGAGGAAGGTATTCCTGCAAAAGAAATACTTGAAGAAGGCTTGCTTGCGGGTATGAGCGTTATCGGTGAGAAGTTCAAAAACAATGAGATATTTGTACCAGAGGTTCTTATAGCTGCACGTGCTATGAACGCAGGTACTGCAATACTAAAACCATATCTTGTGGCTGATGATGTGCAGGCTAAGGGTACTGCTGTTATTGGTACTGTAAAGGGTGACTTGCATGATATCGGTAAAAACTTGGTTAAAATGATGATAGAGGGCAAAGGTATCACTGTTATCGACCTAGGCGTTGATGTATCTGCTGAGACTTTCCTAGAAAAAGCAAAAGAGCACAATGCTCAGCTTGTTTGCTGCTCTGCACTACTAACAACAACAATGAACGAGATGAAAGCTGTTGTAGATGCTTTTGAAGCTGATGGTATCCGTGACCAATACAAAATCATGGTTGGTGGCGCACCTGTTACTCAAGCATTCTGTGACAAAATAGGTGCTGATTGCTACACACCTGATGCAGCTAGTGCTTCTAACGCTGCTCTTGATTTCCTAACTGCATAATTTATTTTTTACTAGAACATTACAAGCTAATCCTGTTTTTCGGGGTTAGCTGTAATTTAAAATTATTTTTATTACAAGGGGTATAATATTATGAATAAAAAACAATTAGTATTTGATACTTTGTCCCATAAAGAAACAGTAAGACCACCGTGGGTACCATTTGTTGGTGTGCATGCTGGCTACCTAGTTGGCTATGATGCTACAGAGATGCTAACAGAGGAAGATAAAATACTAAAGGGTATGGAGGAGTCAATCAAGCTATTTAATCCAGATGGTTTCCCAGTGTTTTTCGACCTGCAAGTAGAAGCTGAGATATTAGGCTGTGAGCTTGTATGGGCAAAACAAGGCCCTCCATCAGTAAAAACACACCCACTAGCAGATACAACAGATATTCCTTGCGTGTGCACAGTGCCATCTGCAACAGACGGTAGACTGCCACTGATGACATCTGTTATGAAGCAGATAAAAGCAAAATATGGTGAGGATATAGCACTATATGCTACAATATGTGGTCCTTTCACACTTGCGTCCCACCTACGTGGTAATGACATTTTCATGGATATGTTTGACGACGCAGAATATGTGCTTAACTTGCTAAAATATTGCGAGAAAGTATCCGAGGCTATGGTTGACCACTACGCTGCTGCTGGTATGGATGTTATAGCTGTGGTAGACCCACTAGTTTCTCAGATTTCTTCCGACCATTTCGAAGAATTTTTGTCAGGCGTGTATACAGACCTGTTCAAATACATAAAATCTAAGGGGCTATATAACTCTTTCTTTGTATGTGGCAACGCAACAAGAAATATAGAGGTAATGTGTAAAACTGAGCCTGACAGCATTGGTGTTGATGAAAACGTTGATATGGCTACTGCAAAAGAGATTACAGATAGATATAATGTAGCACTTGGTGGTAATATCCCGCTAACAACTACTATGCTACACGGCACACAGCAGGATAATATGAAATATGTTATAGGACTGTTAGACACACTAACCAATAAAAACCTGATAATATCACCGGGCTGTGATATGCCATTTAACACACCTGCGGAGAACACAATAGGCGCTGCACAGGCAGTTATAGAAACAGATAAATGCCGTGAAATAATAGCAAACTATAGCGGTGGTGGGTTTGATGATATCGTTGTAGAGATACCAAACTATGCAGAGCTAACAAAGCCCTTTGTAGAGGTGTTCACACTGGATAGTGAAACTTGTGCAGCTTGTACATATATGATGGGTGCAGCTAATGTTGCAAAAGAAACATATGGCGATAAAATTGATGTTATAGAGTACAAATTCACAGAGAAAGAAAATATAGCACGTTGCCAAAGAATGGGTGTTAGCAACCTACCATCTATCTACATTAATGGTGAGCTTGCATATTCTTCTATAATACCTAGCAAAGAGGAGCTAGAGAGCAAAATTAACAGCTATATGCTATAATAAATTTAATACACTATGCGAGCACGTGACTATGTTTATGTGCTCGTTTTTGCATAAAAGGAGATAGCGTTTATATGAAAAAATTATATCTGATAACAGGGTTTCTGGGGGCTGGGAAAACAACTTTTCTTACAGAAATTGCAAAAGCATACGAAAATGAGCGTATAGCTATAATAGTGAACGAGTTTGGTGCTGTGGGGGTGGATAGCGACAAGCTAAAAACACAGGGTATCGAGAGCTATGAGATTACAAATGGCTCTATATTTTGTGTGTGTCGCAAAGACCTGTTTATGGAGGCACTAGAGATGGCAAACAAGCTGGAAGTAAGCACTATTTTTGTAGAAACTAGCGGACTATCTGACCCACTAACAAGTGATGAGATATTGGAACAGATGAAAGAGCTGTACAATGTGGAGTTTGACTATAGGGGAGTGGTGTCACTAATAGATGCAAAGAATTTTATCAAAGTGCTAAACACAGCAGTTTGTGTAAAAAATCAGGTAATATCTGCTGACTTGTTTGTGCTTAATAAATGCGACCTTGCAACTGATATCATGACTGTAAAAAAAGAGCTGATGATGCTAAATGCTACTGCACCTATAATAGAAACTACATATGCAAAGATAGACACAAAGCTATTTACAGAGCTTGAACACACTAGAAAAACAGGTGGAGAACACAAGAAAGACATTATATTGCAAAAAAAACTAATAGAGTTTGAAGAAACACTGTCCGTGCAAAAACTGCGTGACTGGCTGGCAAGCTTTGGTGATAGGGCATACCGTATAAAAGGCTTTGTACACACAGAAGATGGTGACTATAATGTAGAGTTTGTTATGGGAGATACCATATTTACAGAGTGTAGCTATGGTGGTGATAAGTCTTTCTTGGTGGTGCTCTATAACTCAAAAATGCTTAATTTTAACGAGATTAGCCCATATAAAAACTGAGGAGAGAGTATGAAATATATCGATATGCACTGTGACACAATAACTGCGTTCCCATATGGCGAGGATATAGCACTATATAGCAATACAAAACAAGTGGACGTTACAAAGCTACTACAGGGCGGTGCTATGGCACAGTTTTTTGCTATTTTCTTGTCACCACAAGCAGAGCTTGCAGAGCTAGGTGTCTTGGTGAGCGATAGTGAATACTTTCAGGTACACTGCGATAAATTTTACCAAGAGCTTGCAAAACACAGCGATATTATAGCCACAGCAGGGTGCTACTCTGATATTATAAAAAATAAGAGTATGGGGAAGATAAGTGCAGTATTAACACTGGAGGACGGACGAATACTGGCAAATAATATGGATAACTTGAAATGGCTATATGACTGTGGTGTGCGCTCCATATCCCTAACATGGAACTATGAGAACTGCATAGCATACCCAAACTCGCTAGACAATAATATAATGCAAAAGGGGCTAAAACCATTTGGTATAGAGCTAGTAGAGGCTATGAATAATATGGGGATGATAATAGATGTATCGCACCTGTCCGATGGTGGTTTTTATGATGTTGCAAAATATAGTAAAAAGCCGTTTGTTGCTACACACTCCAATAGTCGCGCAGTGATAAACCACCCACGCAACCTTACAGATGATATGATAAAAGTGCTAGCAGAAAAAGGTGGTGTGACAGGGCTGAATTTTTGCTCGCTATTTATGAATACCTCAGGTGGGGAAGTTCCTACATCTATTGCAGATATTATCGCACAGGCAAAACATATAGTAAATGTGGGAGGTATGGACTGTCTTGCCATAGGTGGTGACCTAGACGGCATACATGACACGCCCGAGATAACATCTAGTGCTGATATGCCACAGCTTTTCCACGCACTGGGCAAAGCAGGTTTTTGCAGTAGTGATATAGAAAAAATAGCACACAAGAATGTAGAAAGAGTGCTTAGAGATATTCTGGTGCATTGATAGCAGTATTAGTGGTTTTGATGTGTATAAATGTCTGTTTTTTGTTGACATGGCAGTATTATAGTACTATACTATATAATAGGTGATTACAATAAAATTAAGCTAGGAGAATATAAAAATGAAAAAATTGATAGTAATAACAGGTGCAAGCTCTGGTTTCGGAAAAGCGCTAGCTGTAGAGTTTAATAAATCAGGTTACCCACTGCTACTTATAGCAAGAAGACTGGAAAAACTAGAGGAGCTAGCACTAGAAAACACAATCTGCGAAAAAGTAGATGTTACAGACAAAGTAGCGTTTGAAAAAGCAGTGAGAAAAGCAGAGGCTATCTATGGCAAAGCCGACCTAATGATAAACAATGCAGGCGTTATGTTGCTTGGTAACCTAGAAACACAGGATGCATCAGAGTGGCAAACAATGCTAGATGTAAATGTTATGGGTGTCATGAATGGCATGCAGATAGTAATGAACGATATGAAAGAAAGACAATGTGGCACAATAATAAATATATCATCTATTGCTGGCGTTAAGCCTTTTGGTAACCATGCTGCATACTGCGCTACAAAATATGGCGTTGTGGGACTTTCTGAGGTTGCACGTGGCGAGCTATCTTCATATAATGTTAGGGTTATGCGTGTTTGCCCAGGTGCAGTAGATACAGAGCTACTTAGCCACACAACAAGCGACGATATCAAATCTGGCTATATGGACTGGAAGAGTGCTACAGGCGTTGGCGCTATAACAGCAGAAGATGTTGCAAAAACAATAAAATTCGCATATGAGCTACCACAGGGTGTAAACCTAAGAGAAATACAAATAGCAGACACCAAGCAAGATGCGTAAGCAATATAGTTTTTAGTATACTTAAAACTTGTAATCTAGCACGAAATATGATATTATTATAGGCGACCAAAATTTATAATGATAAAAACAGGGGGAAAGTTATGATTTACAGGAATTTTAATGATGGCGACAAAGACCATTCTATTCTGGGCTATGGTGTAATGCGTATGCCAGTTAATGAGGACAACACCATTAACTATGAAGAGGCAGAAGCACTGATAGACAAAGCATACAATGCTGGTGTGAACTACTATGACACTGCGTATGTGTACCATGGTGAAAAATCTGAGGAATTTATTGGTAAGGTACTATCCAAGTACCCAAGAGAGAGCTATTTTATAGCTACTAAACTACCAATGTGGAAGATAGATAAGCAAGAGGATATACAAACGCTATTTGATGAGCATTTTAGGCGTTTGGGTACGGACTATATAGACTACTACCTGACACACGCACTTAATAAAAGCAAAGTACAGCTAATACGTGATATGAATATTATGGAGTGGCTGGACGAGCAGAAAAAAGCTGGTAAAATACGCCATATAGGCTTTTCTTTCCATGATGACCTAGACTGTCTGCGTGATGCACTAACGCTATATGACTGGGATTTTTGCCAGTTGCAGATAAACTATGCGGACTGGAACCGTAACAAGGCAAAAGAGCTATACGAAATAGCGACAGAGGCAGGTGTGCCTATAATAATAATGGAGCCTGTACGCGGTGGTATGCTTGCAAACCCAGCGCCAGAGGTTGCAAATTTGCTAAAAGAATATGCACCTGATAAATCCTGTGCTAGCTGGGCTTTCCGCTTTGTTGCTAACCTACCAAATGTTAAGCTGATACTTAGTGGTATGTCCACTATGGAGCAAGTTGTGGATAATATAGCGACTTTTGAGAACGAAGAAAAAGTTAAGCTGAACAGCGACGAGCTAAAAGTACTGGACAAAGCTATAGATGTGCTGGACAACCTGAAGAGCATACCATGTACTGACTGTAAATACTGCATGCCATGTCCTGTGGGTGTGGATATACCAGGTTGCTTTAGATGCTATAATACTGCGAAAATATTTGGCAATGCGCCATATGGTAAAATAGCAGAGGATAGCCGTGCAGATAAGTGCATAGCTTGTGGTGCCTGTGTTGCTGTCTGTCCACAGCAGATAGAAATACCACAGAGAATGGAAGAAGTAGCAGAATTTTTCAAGAGTAAGAATGACGATTAAACTAATATAGTGTGGGTAAGCTTGTGATGTAGATTATTTATATTCGGCGAGCCGCCGCTGGCATTGCCGATATAATTTGTACAGAGTGATAAT
>CAYJFF010000005.1:54036-55121 GCA_964369345.1 uncultured Oscillospiraceae bacterium | reverse complement strand
TATATCCATATCGTGCAAAGAGACAGCCCATTCCAATAAATTCTTATATGAATTATTCTTCCACGAAGCAGTATGAGCTTTGATGCTATTAGTAATTTTTTTATCAGAACACACCGCTATCATATACTCTGGCAGTGTCTTTTCGTCAGAAAAATTATATGATGCCTCTTTCATTTCTCCCGATGATATTAAACAAACAATTTCATGCTTTTGACTGAATATCTGTACATACTTAAAGCTCTGTGACAAATAGTCTATAAACTGGCTTTCTGTAAGTTCCTTAACATGAAAATGATTTTCTCCACGCTCTTTATATATGTCATGGTTTGGTGTAGACATTATCAGAGTTCCATCAGGTTTTAGCGTGCGCTTTATTTCACTTGCAAAACTTATTTGAACATCCTCTGGAACATGCTCCAGTGTTTCAAAAGAAACAATAACATCAAAACAGTTGTCATCAAAAGCTAACTTATCTACACTACAAACATCATATTTCAAGTTTTCTTTTTTATATATTTTATTAGCGTGGTCTATTGCATCTTCCGATATATCAATACCAGTAACATGGTCTGCTATATCTGCAAGCATATCAGAACCATACCCCGCTCCACACGCAGCATCTAGAACTGTCTTACCTTTTACAAACTGTTTTGCAAAATTATATCTCAATTTATGCTCAAGCTCTAATTCACTATCGACCATTCCTGGTATCATTCTCTCTCCTGTGAACCCCTCTTTTATAAGTGGGGTTTCTTTTGTCAAAGCTACACTGTTTTGTTTATCAATATCTATGTTATTCTTGTCTGTTTTTTTATTCAAATCTTTAGTCCCCCCTAATCTTTGCATATACATCATAGTTAATCAATCAATGTTACAATATCTGAATCATATAAACTGGTTAGTATTGTACTGTCCATTTCTAGTATAGCTAAATTGTAACCATCGTTTTCTATGTTAATCACCAATCTATTGTGTAGCCAAGCTAATGTTCTATGGTTTTTTTGAGTACCAAGTGCTATTGCTGGACTTAACAAATATTCATCCTTGCACAGCTTTGGTAATTTTATTTTATAAACAACTTCAAT
>CAYJFF010000005.1:46210-54026 GCA_964369345.1 uncultured Oscillospiraceae bacterium | reverse complement strand
CAATAACTTTATCTTTAATCAGATTAATTTGTTTACCATCTGTTGCAAGAAATGAATTAATGGCTGAAATCGAAATGCCTTTTCTATTTTCTATTGTAAAACCAAAAATTGCACCATTAATATCCTCATTGGGTTTAGCGACAATGTGAAAATTATAGTATTCATCTGCAACTAAATTGTTTGTGAAATTGCCTTCTACATCTTTAATAAAAAAAGACAGCATTTCAACCTTATCAGATGTAACATCATTTTCTACTGGTATTGCATTGTTAGGAAAAGCTTGTATAGTACCTGATTTGTTACTAAGACTAATTTTATTAGTATCATCTTCGCTTATATCCAAATCAGAGTGGTTGCTATTAAGATTAATTTTATAGTTTAAGTACTGTTCACAAATATCTTTTTTATCACCAAACGCTTTTTGTATACCCTTGTCCAACCATAATACACGGTTACACAGTTGCTTTACACTACCCAAGTCATGAGAAACAAATAGTATTGTTGTACCACTATTTTTTATTTCCTCCATCTTGTGAAAGCATTTGTTTTGGAAGAACATATCACCCACGCTCAGTGCCTCATCAACAATTAGGATATCAGGCTCTACATTTATAGCTACAGCAAATGCAAGTCTGGCAAACATACCGCTGGAATACATTTTTACAGGCTGGTCTATAAAATCACCAATATCTGCAAAATCTGTTATCTTTGGTACACGTTCATCCATTTCTTCTTTGGTGTATCCCATTATAGTGCCATTGAGGTAAATATTTTCCATGCCTGTCATTTCTGGGTTAAAGCCCGCACCTAGCTCTAGCAGTGCAGAAACTTTGCCATTCACCTCAACTTCGCCAGAGGTTTGTGTTAGTACACCTGTTAGTATCTTTAGCAGAGTTGACTTTCCAGAGCCATTTTGCCCTATTATACCCAAAGTTTCGCCTTTTTTTACATCAAAGCTGATGTTGCTAAGTGCATGAAAGTCTTTGTGATATTTCTTACGTGTAATACTTAGAGCCTCTTTCATACGGTCTTTTTTATCGTTATATATTGGGTATATCTTTGTTAGATTATTTACTCTAATAGCTATATTTTCACTCATTATACACTACCCCTATAGCACATCTGCAAAATGTGGCTTTAACTTTTTAAACACTATTGCACCAGATACAAAAATGACAGTGGTTGTAGCCCAAAAGAAAATACCTGTGTTCTGATATTCCCAAAACCACACGTGGTCAACAAAAGCATCTCTATAACCCCTGCATATGTAGAACATAGGGTTGATGATTTTGAAAATAGTAACAACAGTTGGCGACATAGTATCCGGTGACCAAAAAATAGGTGTCATCCAAAATCCTATTTGAATAGCCACATTAACAAAGTTTGCTATGTCTCCAAGGAAAACAGCCAGTGCAGACAATAGCCACGCAAGCCCTGTTAGCAAAATAACTGTGCACCCAAAATAATATATTACTTGCAGATTATATATGGATAGCCCCACATCGTATACAAGCACCAAAACCACGATAACACCAATAAAAGCTATATGAACAAATGTGGAAGAAATAACCTTCACTATAGGTATTAGGCTTACCCTAAAATTCATTTTCTTTACAAGGTAGCTATACTCTTTTAGACTGTTTGTGGATGCGTTTAGGCACTCGGAAAAAAAGCTCCACGACAAAAATGCAGGCACAAACCAAACAATAAAAGGTACATCATTTATAGGTGGGTTTCTAAAACCAATTTCAAACACAAACCAAAACACCAATATAGTAACAAGTGGTTGTACAAAGGCCCAAACTGCGCCAAGAAACGAATTTAAGTATCTAGACCTAAAATCATTCTTAGCTAGGTTCCACAGCGTTTGCCTACTCTTGAATACATCAGCTATAAAATAGAAAAAACTTTTAATTACATTCACTATTTCTTGCTCCTATATCTCTATTTCTTTTAAGTATGTGTCTAGCGCTGTTTCCCAGTGTGGTAATCTATTAAAACCATTGGTATCAAGGCTTTTTTTGCTCATACGTGAATTTAGTGGTCTAACCGCTCTAGTCGGGTAAGCGCTAGATGGTATTGGGTTGATTTTACAGTTTAGGTTTGCTTTTTGCATAATAGCCTGTGCAAACTCTGCCCACGAGCAATAACCTTCGTTTGTTGCATGGTATGTGCCATATTTATCGGTAACAATCATATCACATAGTAGCACTGCAAGGTCAGCTGTATATGTCGGCGAGCCTATTTGGTCACTAACTACATTCAGCTCTGTTTTCTCTTTGCCAAGACGTAGCATCGTTTTTACAAAATTGTTTCCATTAAAACCAAACACCCATGAAATTCTAACTATAAATAAATTATCCAGTGTTTCTTTAACAGCTATCTCACCAGCTAGCTTAGTTTTGCCATACATTCCCTTTGCAGCTGTTTCTTCGTCTATTTCATACGCTGTATCTCCCTCACCAGAAAACACATAGTCGGTGCTTATATACATCATTTTTGCATTAATACTTTTGCAAGCTTTTGCTATAAACTCTGTTCCTCTAACATTAACAGCTGTGCAAGTGTCTATATCATCCTCTGCCTTGTCAACAGCAGTATAAGCCGCACAGTGTATCACTGCTGTCGGCTTTAGCTGTGTAATATATTGCAAAACATCATTTTCTTTTGTTATGTCAAGGTCTGCAATATCAATTCCCTTGCAGTCAATATTGCGTCTATCCAGCTCTTTTACAACATCATGCCCCAGCTGCCCATTTACTCCTGTAACTAAAATCATAGATATCTTCCGTCCGTTCTTTAATATATTGCTTATATAACACCTTTTTGCAACAATTTCAGTATCATCTTCACTGCAAAGTTTGGCATGAAAGGTGTGTATTTCTCAAACAAAGTATAGTGTTTACTCAAGTGGCTATATTTACCCATGATAATAAAGTCAGCTCTATTTGGTGTCTTGAAGTACCTAGCCCTTGCATGCACCCAGTCACATAACTTCGCAAATTCTTGGTTGTCTTTTGTGTACTCTGAAAGCCTTTTGCATATCACGTCTACACCATATTTTGCAACTAATATACGCTTGTTGTAGTAGCTTTGTTTGTCAGTTATCCCAGCAAGCACACCAGTTTGATTGCCACCATGTTTTCTATGGTATAGTAGTGGCTCTCTAACTACTTCTATACGTCCCATAAATGCAGCTGTAATAGCTATCCAGTGGTCGTGTATAAATTCACGCGGAAATGGCAGAGCCTTTTTTGCAACTTCTGCGGTCACAAGTGATGCACAACCCATTATAAAATTTGCAGAGACTATGCCCACAGCAAGCCCCTCTCCCTCGCGAAAATTATGCCTTTTATGTGCATCTTTTATGGAATTTCCAGTCAAATTACCATCTGCATCAATTATTCGCACATCGCAACAAACCAATGGAGAACCAGTTTGTTCGAGCTTGTCTACTAAAACAGATATCTTATTCTCGCACCATATATCATCATGGTCACAGTAAGCAATATAGCTACCTTTTGCGCGTTTAGTTAGCTCCTCAAACGCAAAGTTCGAGCCCATATTTTTATCACCGCGAAAAACAGTGTATGGTAACTTTGTTATATTATTTACCACCAATTTTTCATCAAAAGGATTTTCTGGGCAGTCGTCCCAAATTATCAGCTCTATATTGGGGTAGTCTTGGTGGTTGATTGATACTAACTGCTCCCTAAACCATTCTTCATTAGGTTTATATGCTGCAAGCAGCACAGAAACTAGTGGCTTATCTGTTCTCATACATATTTTTATAGTAATTTTGGTACTCACCACTTATGATATTTTCCCACCATGGCTTGTTATCTAGGTACCACTTGATGGTTTTCTTTATCCCATCGTCAAACTTGGTAGCAGGTAGCCAGCCCAGTTCTGCATATATTTTTGCAGGGTCTATTGCATAACGCATATCGTGGCCTGCACGGTCTGTAACATATTTGATTAGGCTCTCGTCTTTACCTAGCTCTTTTATAATAATTTTCACAACCTCTAGGTTAGTTTTTTCGTTGTGCCCACCAATATTATAGACTTCACCCACTCGTCCATTGTGTATTATCAAGTCAATAGCAGAGCAATGGTCCTCCACATATAGCCAGTCACGTACGTTTTCACCTGTGCCGTATACTGGCAGTGGTTTGTCTTCAAGTGCATTTGCAATCATCAGTGGGATAAGCTTCTCTGGGAAGTGATACGGACCGTAGTTGTTAGAACAACGAGAGATGGTTACGGGTAGCTTGAATGTGCGGTGGTATGCTTGCACAAGCAAATCAGCAGATGCTTTTGATGCGGAATAAGGGCTACTTGTGTGTATTGGTGTTTCTTCTGTAAAGAACAAGTCAGGTCTATCCAGTGGCAAGTCACCATATACTTCATCAGTTGATACTTGGTGATAACGTTCTATCCCGTACTTACGACAAGCGTCCATAAGCACCTGTGTACCCATAATATTTGTTTCTAGAAAAACAGCTGGGTTCTCTATGGAGCGGTCAACATGGCTCTCTGCTGCAAAATTCACTATAATATGTGGTTTTTCGTCCTCAAACAGCTTGTACACTGCCTCACGGTCTGTTATATCTATTTTATAAAAAGCAAAATTGCTATTATCCTTAACAGGCTCTAAGGTTTCCATATTACCTGCATAAGTAAGGCTGTCTATACAAACTATCCTATAATCCGAATATTTACCGAGCATAAAGTGAATGAAATTACCACCAATAAAGCCTGCGCCACCTGTTACTACTATCGTCTTGTTTGACATTAGTTTACCCTCCATTCATTAATATACAAAACCGCAATCGCTATCTTTTAATAACGGTGCGTTTTTATCTTTATCTGACAACTGTGGGTTATCTATTCCCCAGTCAATGCCTATTTCAGGGTCATCGAAACGTATACTACGGTCATTTTCATAATTATAGTAATTGTCAGCTTTATATACAAAGTCCACGTCGTTTGTTAAGGTTAAAAACCCATGTCCAAAACCACGTGGTATAAATAATTGTCTTTTATTTTCTGCAGATAGCTCCACTGCTACCCATTTTTTGTATGTTGGTGAACCTTTGCGCAAATCTACAGCCACATCAATGACTGCACCACGCACACACCTCACAAGCTTTGCCTGTGCGTGCTCTCCATTTTGAAAATGTATGCCACGTAATATTCCTTTTTCTGATGAATAGGAATGATTATCCTGTACAAACTCACAGTCAATTTGTGGTTCTTTAATTTTGGAATATGTTTCCATAAACCAACCACGAGCATCACCAAAAACTTTCGGCTCCACTATATATACGCCATTAATCTCTGTTTCTATTATGTTCATAAATACGTTCATCTCCTACGCTCAGCTACAAAAGCACCACATATGTCACAATCTGCTGATTTTGTAGCTAAGGTTTGTTTATTCTTTAGTATATCTTTGGTAAATACGCTCTAGTTTCTTCTAGTGTTTGTGCTGGTAGCACCTTCAGCATAGCTTAGTAAAAAATTTTATCTTCTGCCACTTTTTTAAGATATGCACCATATGCACTTTTACCATATTTTTGTGCTGCATTTATTAGTTGCTCTTTATTAATCCAGCCGTTAATATATGATATTTCCTCTATGCAAGATATTTTTAGTCCTTGACGGTTTTCTATTACTTTTACATATTCAGATGCCTCAGTAAGGCTATCAACAGTGCCAGTATCCAGCCAACCATAACCCCTACCTAGTGTAACTACCTCTAGCTCGTCATTTTCCAGATATATTTTGTTAAGGTCAGTTATTTCTAGCTCACCTCTTGCAGATGGTTTAAGGTTTTTCGCAAAATCAACTACCCTATTATCATAAAAATACAGCCCTGTAACAGCATAGTTAGACTTTGGCTGAGCTGGTTTTTCCTCCAGTGATATAGCTCTTCCATTTTCATCAAACTCTACCACACCAAAACGCTCTGGGTCTTCTACATAATAGCCGAACACCGTCGCCTTGCCTTTATTATCTACTGCACGCTTAAGCTGTGCTGTCAGTCCATTACCATGGAAAATATTATCTCCCAAAATCATCGCACAGTCATCATCATCTATAAAGTCCTCGCCTATAATAAACGCCTGTGCAAGCCCATCAGGAGAGGGTTGTTCTTTGTATGATAAGTGAATACCATATTCCGAGCCGTCACCTAGCAATCTCTCAAAATTTGGTAAATCTGTAGGTGTTGATATAATCAAAATATCCTTAATTCCTGCAAGCATTAGTACAGATAGCGGATAATATATCATTGGCTTATCATAAACTGGTAGCAACTGCTTTGATGTAACCATAGTTAACGGATAGAGACGTGTCCCACTTCCCCCGGCAAGAATAATACCTTTCATCTTATGCACACTCCTATTTATAATTTGCTTTCAGCTAAGTAACTGAGAGCATAAAAAACTCATTCTAAAATAAGTTCCAAACCATATTATAATACCATTTTCTTTCTGTTCTGTCAAATTATTTGGCTGGTAATTTGTGCACCCAAAACTTGTTTGTAACGAAATTTAACGGAACTGTAACCAGCAGTGTTAAAACGGGTGCTATTTCCGCATTTACGGAGCTTAAATCCACTAATACATACAACAAACCAGTCTGTACCCCAAGCCCCAAAATATAAGCTAGATATGTCTTTATTATAACTTTTTTATCGTGATTATTTGGTGAGCTTGAAAAAAACACAAATCTGCTATTTAGTATATATGCATTTAGGGTACTAACTACAAAACCTACTATGCTACCAAGTAAGTATAGGCTAGGGTTTATATACAGGAAAATGTAGTAGACTACCAGTGATATCGTGGTATTAATTACCCCTACAATACAAAACTTTATAAATTGTAGTACGCTATTATAGTACCTATGCTTTTTTAGTTTTTCTATAAAACTGCACAACTCCATTAAAACCACCTTTGAGCTTTTTTGTTATTCGTGTTTAATTATATCATAAATAAATTAAAACACAACAAAAAAAACGAGATTTTTCTGGCATTATCAAGACGCAATATCCTTGATTCTACTGTTTTATTGTGATATACTTTGAGCGTACTATTTTATTATAGTCTTTTTTTATTTTAATTTGACAATTTAGGAGTGTGACAATGGAACAACCACTGGTGTCTGTTATAATGCCCGTTTATAATACCGAGAAATTTTTAGCACAAGCCATAGAGAGTGTGCTAAATCAGACATATAATAATTTTGAGCTGATTGTTGTAGATGATTACTCTCCTGACAATTCTATGTCCATTATCAAATCATATAACGACAAAAGAATTATGTATATTCGTCATGATGAAAACTATGGTGTCTTGGTGGCTAGGAATACAGCAACTAAGGTAGCAAACGGCAAGTATATTGCTTTTTTAGACAGTGATGACGTGTGGCTACCCACTAAGCTAGAAAAACAAATTACATTTATGCAATCAAACGATTATGCATTTAGTTATACAAAATATAGTGTGATAAATGAGCAGTCACAACCCCTAAACCGAACTGTTTCTGGACCTATAGTAATAACACAAAATGCTATGTTAAAATGGAATTGGTGTGGATGTTTAAGTGTTGTGTATGATGTAGAAAAAGTATCCAAAATATACTTGGAGCCTTTTGCTGTTCGTGACGACTGGGCTTTGTGGATTAAGATTAACAGTAAGTACCCATGTTATTTCATCGACGAATGTTTAGCACTATATCGAGTTCGTGAAAAATCACAATCTCGGGTTGGTTTTCTAAAATTATCTTTACAACACTATCGCCTGTTTAG
>CAYJFF010000005.1:689-46200 GCA_964369345.1 uncultured Oscillospiraceae bacterium | reverse complement strand
GCTATTCAATATTTACCAGTACATTTTTGCTGTTTAGGAGCAATTTTTATTATATAATTAAGAAATTTTTCTATGAAAACAACATATAGATTAATATAAAACTTATTTGAAAGAGGGCTTTTTATGGGTAAATTATTTGGAACAGATGGTGTAAGAGGTGTAGCAAACAAAGATTTGTCACCACAACTTGTGCTTAATATAGGCATGGCACTTGCCACTGTTTTGGTACAGGATAGCAAAACAAAACCTGTCGTGTACGTAGGTAAGGACACTAGACTTTCCGGTGATATGATAGAAACTGCACTGGTAGCCGGCTTGTGTGCGAGTGGCGCAGATGTCGTGTTACTCGGCATTGTTCCCACGCCAGCTATTGCATATATGGTGACAAAAGAAAGGGCGAGTGCAGGTGTTATGATTTCTGCAAGCCATAATTCATATGAATTTAATGGTATTAAGATTTTCGGTCACAACGGCTACAAACTAACTGATGAACAGGAGCATTTGATAGAGGACATAATTTTTGATACCTCCACACAGCCCAATATATCACCACCAAACGATATAGGCACTATCAAAACATTGGATAATGCTAATACACACTATATAGACTATATCGCCTCTACTGTTGATGGTAATTTTGATAATATAAAAGTATTGGTGGACT
Source organism: uncultured Oscillospiraceae bacterium (assembly GCA_964369345.1). Classification (GTDB taxonomy): domain Bacteria; phylum Bacillota; class Clostridia; order Oscillospirales; family Ruminococcaceae; genus Angelakisella. The sequence goes on along the minus strand of CAYJFF010000005.1, from coordinate 45,536 downwards.
GTTCCAACGGCAGTGCGAGTGCAACTGCTACACAGCTGTTTAAAACTCTTGGTATTCGTGCTGATTTTATCCACAACAAACCCGATGGCTACAATATAAATGATAATTGTGGCTCAACCCACATAAGCCAGCTATCTAGGCAGGTCGTGGAGGGTGGATATGACTTGGCTGTGGCTTTTGATGGAGATGCTGACCGTTGCCTTGCAGTTGATAATAAAGGTGAGATTGTAGACGGTGACCAAATGATTGCTATAATCTCAGCTGATATGAAGAAAAATGGTAGACTTGTTAATGACACTGCAGTTGTGACTGTGATGAGCAACTTTGGTTTTTTCAAGTTTGCAGAAGAAAATGCTATAAACACCAAGATAACAAAAGTTGGCGATAGATATGTGCTAGAAAACATGCTCAAATATGGATATAATATAGGTGGTGAACAATCTGGACATATTATATTCAGTGACTATATGACAACTGGCGACGGACAATTATCGGCTATTCAGCTAATTAATATCATTTGCAAAACAGGCAAGAGTTTGCACGAGCAAAAACAAATAATGAAAGTAATGCCACAAAAGCTAGTCAATGTTAAAGCTAATAACGACCAAAAGGCAGATTTATTCGAGAATATTGCTCTGGGTGAGTTAATCAGCAAATACGAGGCTCAAATTGCTGGGCGTGGCAGGATATTGATACGTCCATCAGGTACAGAGCCACTCATCCGTGTAATGGCAGAGGGTGACGACATAAACGAGATAGACGCAATAGTGAAAGGCATAGTACATGGTATAGACACTTATTTATAGAATAAAGCAAAAACAGCGAACCCACCATTTCTTTAAGACTTGGCAGGTTCGCTGTTTTATTAGTATTCTTTGCTAATACATATGCTCAGCACCGTATTTTATTCGTGCTCAAATAGCTTGTGTAGCTATTTCGATACTTTATTTTAGCTCTAAGACACTGTGAAAACCTCCATCCTCTCTGCCACTTATAAAAATGTGATTATTCCTTTTCATAAAAAATCCGTATGCAGCAGTTGAGTTATCACTATTTTTTATTGTATAAGTAGCTCCATTTTCTATATCGTATGAATATAAAAATGTATTGGAGGAATAAATAAGGTGATTGGTTAAGAAGTCAAACGAAAAAATAGACGTATCAATACATGTTATTTCGAGCATTTCCTTATCAAATATATATAAAAGTCTGGTGTCAGTGGTATATGCTATGTATTTTTCCGAACCACTTACTTTTTCTATATAGCCACCTTCTAGCCTGGGGTAATACTTATCAATCTTTTGATTGACTAAATCATACTCGGCTACGTACCAACCACTTTTGTCATAATCTGAAAAATAGATGCTAGTGTCATCTATCATTGGGGTTATGTTGGGGTTGACAAAATTATTCATTTTAAGTATCTCTTTTGCTTGATTTTCTATGGTACTATACATAAATAACGAAACTTCTTGAGAATATGATGGATATTGAGAATAAAACAAAATATCATTTCCGTAATTAATTATCCTTGGAAGAATATTAGTTGAGTAATCCTGGGCTGTTGCAATAACCTGTATCTCTTTTGTTGCAATGCTAATACTTATAATGTTCCATTCTAAGTATACAGTACTTGACCAATTGGTAGACTCTACAGCATATATGTAATCATCTGTGAGTATCGTATCATGCACCGTACGTGAATTTTCAGGATAATACTCATATATTATTTCTCCTGTATCATCATACAGTGAAATATAGCGCAATGAATTATGGTTGTCTTTCACTGCCAAGGTGTAGTCTGTGCTCTTTGTTACAGAATAAATATTTTCAACATCTGGAAAAACATTATCGATAACTGTAATTGGCAAGCCTGTTTCACTGCTTATTTTTGGTGGCAATATAATATCTGTGCTCGTTCCATTATCAGAGCTACTTTCATAGAGCTTATACTCTAAATTATAATCAACAGGTGCAATATCATACACTACATCAATCTGCACAACTTGTGGCTGTTCATCTAGCGCTTGTTCTTGGGGAGAGTGGTCACTATGGATATTTGACTCATACTCTGAGCTAGTAGAATATTCCTCAGCATTGTCATTTTGCGGTGTATCTTGACAGCCGATATTCATCAAGAAAACAACTAATAGTAAGCAAAAGCAAATTAGTTTTTTCGCGTTTTTGCTACGCTTGTATATAAAATCCATAAGCCTCTCCCTTTTTCAGTTTATAAACTTGGACTTTTATCAATTTATGTAGCTATATTTATAAGTTCTACAAGAATTTAAGCAATCCATTTAACTATGAATTACACAACCATCAGCACATAGAGCCACTCTTAGCATAGAACACAACATACACATATTACTACTTCCATAATAACACTTTTGTGCTTTTAAAACAATGAGCTTTCAGACAATAAAACGATTTGTTTCCGCACACTTATTGATATTTTAACTATAATATGATATTATTTTTATATAAATGTAGATTTTTCTCTAGTTTTAAGTTCGGAAAGTGTTTTATAAAACGTAAGATTGGAGTGTATTATGAAAAACTACCATATTATCCTATCCATAGCTACGGTAGTACTACTGCTTTCTTCATGCAATAGTATTAGCAATAGCTCTAGCACTAGTATCCAGAGCAGTAGCATACCTGCATTGGAACAAGAGCTGTTGTACGATATCACTAATGGTTATCAGTCTGACCCCTATGATTTTTCAAATCGGAGCATACCAAGCGAGAATTTTAATATGACTAGGAGTGAGATAACCTCCATAATCAGCACGCTCTTTGAACAGCAAAATATGCTCAATTACATCCCAACTCGAGGTGATGTTTCAGGATTTGATAACGTTAAAACAATTAACTACAATGGTGACACATACTATGCCCTTACTACAGAAACAGCTAACCTATGGGAAAATGCAACTGGGACCGCACTTGTAGGCACAGCAAAAGCAGATATAGAAAAGATTGCCACTAACACCTATCTAGACATTGAAAACTACCCTGCTACTATAGAGTTTTTAGCTCATTTTATAGAAAAAAATGGTGAGCTGTATTTTTTGCCAAGGAATAAAGCATACACCACTTATAAAGGGTCTACATACCTGTACAACACGGCTGGCTTTCTCATTGTGCCACAAATAAATATGGATAGCATTGTAATCACAGAGGCATCTCCATATCTTGTCAAATTTACTGTGAACAGCTTTGATACTCCTGTTAACCTACAAATAATGCTCAATCAAAATGACAACTGGGTGTTTGATGATAGTATCATAAAAGCATTTGATGGAGAGGTGGATACCTCCGCTGATAAGATACTGACTAATAAGGAAGCTGTTTATGTTGGTATGGATTTGCTGGAGAGAGCAGAAGAATTGCCATTGCACATTACACCAGATTTTTGGGAAAATGCTACAGACGCAGAAACGATAATAATTGATGACATCGAATACATTCAAATAACTGACGAATTACAGTCGATGCTCGGCGATAGCGATTACTCTATTTTTTGGTGTGACAGTATTACAGAAATAGAAGCTTTGTTGCTAAATTCTTTTGATACACTGAATTCTAGTGAGTATACCAAAAGCCTACTTGCGCTATTCATAGAAAAAGATGGCAAGCTATATTGCACCAAAACAGGTATTCCAATAAGCTCGCCACCGATTGTAGGAAGTAGTATTACACCAACTAGCATAGATGAAAACAGCATTGTTTTTGAAATCTCTCATATGCTGGACGTAGTGTTGCAGTTCGAAATAATTAAAAATAATAGCAATAACTGGGTTCTTAATTCTAGTTATGACAATTTGTACTTGTAAAATGCAAAGCATAATAATAAGGTTTGGAGATAATATCATGAGGAAAACCGTAGTATTTCTAATAGCTATACTAATAATCGTATTAACTTTATCCGGCTGTACAAACGAAAAACAGCAAACTCATTCATCAGCGGTAACTGCTTCTACAGCACCTGAAACCACTGCTGTAGACACGGACAAAGAACATTTTGGTGACTATGTAGATTTCAAAGAAAATACTGGTGCTTTTAATTATAATGATGCCATGGAGTATCTGTATACGATACTTGATAGTTACTATATTTCAAGTAGCTATAGTAACATTACTATTGGTACCTATTATGATGCAGTGATAGGCTCATCAAGGCCATATTACAGGTTAACAGGTGTAGGAGATAAACTTATTGCTGTATATGATATACAGAAGCCACCATATATGGGTTATTTTTTATCAAATTCTATGCCCATACATGTAGATGATGAAACTGCCGTGATATATACTAATTCAACTTCTATCAAGGGAACTTTATTAATAAACGACTTTCCACACCTGATTATTCACGACAGAATTAGTGATATGGAGAAAAAAGAGCACTACCCTATCACAGAATATACCACGCATGGTCATTTGGGAGCTAATTCATTTTCTTATGGTAGCTTTAATGCCATAGAAAAAATAGACAACACAGTTCATATGTCCATAGATTACAAGGATTATATAGAAGAAAAAGGTGTTTTTGACATCTATTTTCCTGATTGCGAGTACTTTTACAGCCAAGTAACAAGAGAAGTAAAAATAATTTTTCCTAGAATAAACTTTGATGATGAAAACGACTTTATTCCTCTTGCAAATTTGCCTGGTATTGAGGATTTTAGTGTTACAACAACTGATTTTTACGACGAATACGCAGATAAGTATTTCCCAACAACCATTATGCAGTTCACAGTAGCTGACGAATATGATTTGTATGGAGAGATAATAGAAGAGCTGGAGTACCATAATAATACAGTGATTGTCGATAGTAAGATGATTTTATACACAAAGCTACTTATAGATAGGGTGACTTATTAAAACAAAATGTATTTTTAATGTGGGATATTTAATCATATATCCTTGTGTTCTTGCAACCATCTTTTAAACTAATAGCTTTATTTTGGTATAAAAGAAAAGCCTCCTTAAGTTAGCTTTTAATTCTAACTTAAGGAGGTTGCTACATATCTGGCAGTTTTTGTTTTGCACACTTCGTGCTCACTGCCTAAAAGCATCTTCCTTATTCTAACATCTCACATTTATTGTTACGCCAAATCTATTTTCTTATCCAAATAGCGCAACCGCCACCACAAGCTAGCTCCATATCCACAGCATCTCCGTTTTTAACTAAGGTTTTTGTTATGTTATACGCCTCGCGATTGTGAATGTAATGACTATCATCTGCATCAGCATATAGTGTCATTTGATACTCTCCCTCTCCTAGGAAATCTACCTCAAAGCTAAGTTTTCTCGCATATTCATTGGTCTGCGCCCCTATAAACCACGCATCACCACTACGGCGTGCTATAGTAACATGCTCACCTATTACTCCTGTTAACAGTTTTGTTTCGTCCCATGTCATGGGTGGCATTTCACGTATAAACTCAAACAAATCTTGTTTTTTGTTATAGGCATGGGGGTTATCTGGCAGTACCAGTAGCCCTGTAAACTCTGTTATACACTGTGATAGCTGGCTAGCAATTGTTGAAAGTGACTTGCGGTGACATCTATCACGTTCTAGCTCGTTGTCTATATCAAACATACCACACGCCCTATCCACTGGTGCTGTTAGGCAGTTTGTAAACGGTATAATAGTTAGCGCTGTAGGGTTTGTTTCTGGCATTGCTGGACCATCGTACTGTGCATTAACAAATTCTGTGCATATCATATTGGGATAGGTACGGTGCATTCCCCATGGTCTTTCTGGCTCGTGAGGATTGTACATTAGTCCATATTGGGCACACTTATCTGCAAGCCTTATAGTATCCTCGCTTCTGCGCTGCCCCCTAGTAGCTATAAATCCGTGCTTAATCCCCACAGCTCCCCAGTTTTTATATGTCGCAAGTATCATATCTATATCTAGGTATACAAAGGCTTCGTCATTTATATACAGCCACATTCCCACACCTTTTTCCACGCCATAACGACATATCTCCTCGATATCCACACCCTCGCTACCTACTATTGGGTTTACCTTCTTAATATCACGTGCGTCTGGATGCCAGTTACCATCTATTAACGCATACTGTATATTGTTTTCAGCAGCAAAATCAATATAACGTTTCATACTTTCTGTGTTCATGCCATATGTAAAATCATCATACTTGGCACCATGATTGCGCCAATCCCACATGCATTTCCCCGTCTTTATGTAGCTAGTATCTACAAGCTTTGAGGGTGGGTTGAGATTTTCGATAGTACTTGATGTTATCAGCTCATTCAAGCTGTCACATACTAGCATCAATCTCCATGGTGACTGGTGTGGCAGTGCCGATATCGACCTTGTGTTGATAGCAAGTGAATTTGGCTGTTGCCCTACATTAAATACAGCCTCCTCATATCTGTATAGGTCTGCTTCATGCAGGCAGATATAGCAATTATCAGATTTTTTTATAGTGATAGGTGTCGTCGCTTTGCTCACTTCATTTATACGTTGCCCACCGTCATTCATCTTCTGCTCGCTCAGGCCATTATCTGCAAACCACAGCATATAATTATCAGTAAAATTATACTCGGTTAGCTCTTTTGTTATGTTAATATAGTCCGTGGGTTGTTTATCAAAAACATATCTTATCGCCATACCGTCATCATAACAACGCAACACTATCTTCATCTCAAGCGCCGTATTTTGAGCAATAAAAGCTACAGTCAGCTCGTTGTATTCATCTATCACAGGTGCCGAGGACTGCCCCCAAATGCGAGTCCAGACACTGCTATGGCTAGTCGTTTTTGATTCTTTCAGCTCCCATGCTATATCAGCAGTTTGTTTAGTAACTATCCCTAGTTTAGATGGTAGCAAGATGTGTTCACCGTCTTTTGATACCACAAAATATATCTGTCCACCATCAAGGAATATCTCTGCTTTTAACCTACCATTTTTTGATGTTACACTATACATTTTACATTTTACCTTTCAGTATTATTCTGTTTTCATATATTGTATGGGTCTACATAACTCTCATTAACTTCGGGAATTTTTGCATTCACTTCAACCAACCATTGCTCCAGCATCTGCTCTAGTTTTTGCGCAATATCTGGCTGTTGATTTTTTATGTCAAACACCTCGCTAATATCTTGTTCTAGGTTGTACAGCTCTATGTGGTTGTCCTCAAAAAACTTGATAAGCTTGTAGTCACCCATACGCACTGCCGCACCAGGTGTGCCCCCTTGGTTGCCATAGTGTGGATAATGCCAGTATATTGCTTCTCTATCCAGCTCATCGCCACCTTTAAGCAGTGGTACTATACTTACGCCATCTTTGTGTTGCTCTGGTATGGGTGCTAGTCCTGCAAGCTCTAGTATAGTTGGATATAAATCAGCACCAGTTACAGGTACATTGCAAACAGATTTCTCTGGTGTTATCCCTGTTGCTTTTACAATAAACGGCTCGCGCACTCCACCATCATACATCCAGCCTTTGCCCTCTGCAAGTGGTGCGTTGCAGGTTGGTGAGCCCTCTGATGTAGATAATCCACCATTATCCGATGTGAAAAATATAATCGTATCATCATATATTCCATCTGCCTTTAGCTTATCTATCAGCTTACCTACATTGTAGTCGAGATTGTAAATCATCGCTGCATATACCGTATGTGACTGCACTGTTCTTCGAGTAATCTTCTGGTCATATTTATGCTCGCAGGGAAATCTATCCCCAACTACGAGTGGGTCTATCTTATCCAGTTTCATACGTTTTGCCTTTTGCTCAAAACGCTCTATATCCTCTTGCTTTGCCATAAGGGGCGTATGCACAGCATAGTGAGATAGATACATAAAGAACGGTTTCTCTTTGTTTTTATCAATTAGGTTTATTGCTTCGTCGGTTAAGCGGTCGGTAAGGTAATCGCCGTCATCGCCATTTGAGAGTGTGTCGATATTCCATGGACTAAAATACCCGTTTTGTGGCCCTCCCATGTGGCAGCCACCTATATTCACATCAAATCCATGTTTCTCCGGTGCATATTCCTCTCCACCTAGATGCCATTTACCTACATGCCAAGTAGCGTATCCGCCTGCTTTTAATGCTTTGGGCATAGCGTATTCCTCTAGCGGTAGATATCGAAAATATGGTGCATCTATCACCTTGCCCTGAGTATGCCTACCTATAAAATTTGTCAGCCCCACCCTAGCTGGATATTTACCTGTCATTATTGATGCTCTACTAGGTGAGCACACGGGGCACGTAGCATATCCCTGTGTAAACAACATACCATCATATGCAAGCTTGTCTATATTTGGCGTTTCATAAAAACTACTACCATAGCACCCCAAGTCCTTATAGCCCATATCATCTATAAGTATTATTATGACATTTGGTTTCATATCCTAACTCTCCTTTTTCTCACTGTCATTACAGCTATATATTGTTTATCTTATAAATATTATCTCAACCTGTTCATCTTGTTTGGCAGTGTAGTTTTTTTCTCTACCAAAACAAGTAATTCTATAGTCACCTTCACTAGCAAACCGTATCTTGCAAACTGCTTCTGTGCTGTTCCACCTACAATCTACAACGCTTCCCCCACGCACAACAAAGCCTTTAAACTCACCATCACGCCACTCTGTAGGAACTGACGGTAATATATCTATTATACCTAGATGTGACTGTATCAGCATTTCGTTTATCCCTGCTGCATAGCCAAAATTTGCATCTATCTGAAACGGATATCCATTGAGCAAGTTTGGAAATAAACCATGCTCTTTCTCTTGCGAAGCTGAATTTCCCCTTATCAAGTATAGCATGTTTTTCATAGTCTCTAATGCATATTCTGCTTTGCGTAGTCTTGCCCATATGTTTATGCGCCACGCCATTCCCCACCCTGTGCTTTTGTTGCCACGTAGCTCCATCGTACGTATGCAGGCATCTATAAGCTCAAAATCGCAAGTCTTAATGCTACTACTGGGATACAAGCCATATAGTAGTGAAATATGTCTATGTGCAGGGTCTGTTTCCTCTAGTTCTTCTCCCCATTCTAGTAACTGTCCTTTGCTGCCTTCCTTGTAACTAGGAATTCTATTTACAACTTTTTCTATCTGCGCGCTATATGTATCAACCCCCAAAATATTCTCGGATTTTATGCATATGTCAAATATCTCTTTTATAAGTGCTATATCCATCGCACTATCATAATGTACAGATATTCTGTTGCCATCTATGTTATATGAATTTTCAGGTGAAGATGATGGATAGGAATGTAGTAGTCCATCTTCACCTAGTTGTAGCCAGTCTAACACAAAACAAACAGCAGACTGAATCATAGGCAGATGCTCTCGTAAAAAGACTTTGTCCAGTGTATAGCAGTAGTGCTCCCATATATGTGCACAGCACCAAATAGCGGACATCGGCCAAAATCCATGTATCGCTCTTGCTCCTGTAGGCTTGGTATGTGCCCATATATCGGTCTTATGGTGTACACACCAACCACCACAATGGTAAAATCTCTGCGCTGTTTTGCTACCATTTTGATATAGATTTTTCATTAGTGCAAAAAAAGGCAGGTGACATTCACTAAGATTTACTGTTTCACACAGCCAGTAATTCATCTGAATATTAATGTTTATAGTGTAGGCACTGCTCCATGGTGGGCGAGCTTCCTCGCTCCATATTCCCTGAAGATTAGAGGCTTGTGTGCCGTTTCTTGAACATGATATTGTCAAGTACTTTGCATACTTCCACATAAGTGCTATCAGTCCTACATCATCGTGCAATTTTTCCTGTAGCAACACTCTATCGTCTGTAGGCAAGGTATCGTATCTACTCTCGCCTAGTTTTAGCGAGCTTCTAGAATTTAGTGAGCGATAGTCCGCCATGTGTCGTTCTTTAATCTGTTGGTATTCCATATCAGTATCAAATGCTAGCTCACGCATTATCCTAGCATCTTTACTCTGCAATGGATAGACTGCAAAACTCACAAAACTACAAGATAGCTTGATGTATATCACTGTTTCTTTCGCATCACGTACCGTTAGCGAAGTTTTATCAGCTGTTACATTTCCATCGCTATCCACTCTACAGTTTGCATAGAGCAAACAACTACGGTTGCTATCTTTATTGTCATAGATATTTGGCTGGTCGGTGCTATCAAAAGCAGGTGCGGTATATATAGGAGCTTGTACTGTAGCAGATAACAACCCACTTTCACTATGTCTCTCTATCGGGTGAATAGAATCATAAGTAATAGTAAAGCCCCTATCATCTTCACTACTTAGCTTTATCGCAATCAAGCCATCGGGGTGGGTTGCAAATACCTCTTGGTGAATTTTATTACCACCAACAGCATACTCGGTAGTAGCTATAGCACAGTCTAAGTCTAGCCTTCGCTTATACTGTGACACAACACCCTCGCTATCAAAATCTATAAACATATTTAGTCCTGCTAGGTAGGTAGCAGTCGAAGTGTTTATCAAGCTATCTAGTGTAGCTTGTGCCTCAACCGCTTTTCCTTCATCAAGCAAGCTACGCGCCTGTGAAAACAGCTCGTACACACCTTCGTCTTTTTCTTCATATGGCACACCAGACCAAAAGCTATCGTGGTTTAGGGATAGTTTCTCTCTCGTACTCCCTCCATACACCATACACCCCATACTGCCATTTCCTATCGGCAGTGCTTCTGCAAAACAAGTCGCCTCTTTATTGTACCAGAGCATTTTTACCTCCATTGTACTTTAGTGTGCACCCAGCCCAAACAAATTTTGTGGTGTCTTTGGGTAATCTTGCTTAATAATATATTCCATTAGAATATCTTTGAGTTGGCGCTTAATCTCGGTATATGCTTCATCTTGCGCTAGATTTTGCTGTTCATCAGGGTCGTTTCTAAGGTCAAACAACTGCTCACCGCTAAAATCTGCGTAGTATGTATAGCGAAAATCATTGCTACGGATTGTCCTTGGCCAGCTTGAATATTCTATCGAACCTATATGGTTGTAGCTTTCGCTATATGCATATTCTCGCACGCTTGTGTCACTACCATCACATATCCCCATCAGTGACTTTCCATATCGTTGTAGGCGTGCCTCTAGGCTTATTCTTTGTGCATTGTTCTTAACTGTTAGCGGAGGTAAGTCCAGCCCTGCAATATCCAGTATAGTGGGGCAGATATCCTCATGTTGCACCATACCCCTGTGGATTTTACCATCACCAAGCCCATTACCAGATATGCAAAGAGGAACCCGAATACACGCATCATAATGCTTTTCTTCTTTGGACCTAAGAGCGTGGTCAAACAACAACTCTCCGTGGTCAGAAACAAAGATAATAGTAGTATTATCCTCACGCCCTGTTTCTTTAAGACAATGCATCACCTTGCCCAGTTGCTCATCAAGATGCACTAAATCAGCAAAATAACACTTGCGTTCAAATGCATTTTCATGCTGGTACATAGGCTGTCTACCCTTAAAGTACTTGGGTGTATGGGGGTCTGTTAGCCACTCTGGCTTTACTGGCTCTGGTATCTTGCTTTCGTCCACATATTGTAGATATTCCTCTGGCACATTAAACGGCCCATGTGGCTGTACGTAGCTCACTTGTGCAAATATAGCCTGCTGTGTACTTTCATTATTAAGAAATTCCAACGCTTTAGCTGTAATCCACTCTGTCTGGCATAGCTCTTTTGGGAATTTGTGTGTATATGCTGCTCGTGAGTTATCGGGCTGGGTTTCGCTTGTCCAGTCATAGTCCTGTTGCACCTTACAGATACGCTCATACAGATTTATCTTATCCTTGCCGTACTCTTTAAATTCTGGGATATTTTTCGCCCATATGGTCGCCAATATTTCATCTAAGTGCTCAGGGTGCTCATCAATTATCCAGTTTAGCCATTCACCACCACGCCCATCTTCTGTGATGTGTGCAACATCAAACCCATACCCATGGTAGTCTGGGTGTAGCGACATATAGTGTGGCTCTAGGTGCAGCTTACCAAATACGCCTGTCCTGTATCCATTCTGCTGTAAAACACGCATAAATGTCGGAATTTCTCTGTTTAGCACATAACCATTTTCAAGAACACCATGCCCACGTGTAGTTAAGCCTGTGGCAATGGTTGCACGTGTAGGACAGCAAACAGGGTTGCTCGTTATAGCACTAGAAAAATATGTTCCATTCTCCATTAATTTCTTGAAATTTGGCAATGGGCATACATTATCTCTAATAGCTATCTCGAACCACTTAGCTGATAGCTGATCTACCATAAACATCACAATATTTTTCATAACTTACTCCTATCTTAGTAGTATTCAGCAATAATATAAGGGTGCTTTGGGTCAAATATTGTCAGATGCTCAAAGTTTTCTACAAAACTCTTTTCTCGACAATTTTTACCAACTGTGCCCGTCAACTCATCTCCAAGGTCTTCTCTACACAACTGTGCAAGCGTTTCTAGCTCTGCTACCATCTCTGGATATTTAGTATATATATTTTCACTTTCAGATATATCGTCACGCAAATTATAGAGCTCTTCGGTAGCCAGATGTAGCTTGTAGTCACCTTTTCTTACAGCATATAAGCTGTTCTGCTGATAATAAAAAACGCTATTTCTTGCCGAATGTCCATGCTCATCTGTCATAATATTAAACACAGACACACCATCTCTTTTTACGCCATCATCTAGCTCAATTCCCAGCATCTCTGCAAATGTGGGGTAGAAGTCTATCATGCTCACAATATCACTGCACACTCTGCCTTTTCTTATCATCTTTGGCCATTTGATTATGCAGTTCACTCTGTGCCCACCCTCCCAGACACTACCTTTATTCCCTCTTAGTGGAAAGTTGCTAGACTTAATAGCGCCACCATTGTCACTGGTAAAGATAATAATTGTATCTTCCGATAAGCCTAGTTTTTTCAGGTGATGTTCTATTGTCGCTATTGTCCAGTCCACAGATGCCATAGCACCGCCAAGCAAGCCATTTTTGCTATCTTTCATGAACTCATCTGCCACATATAGAGGATTGTGCACATAGTAGTGTGGAAAGTATAGAAAGAACGGTTTGTCTTTGTTCTCGCTGATAAACTCCACTGCCTCGCTTGTCATCCGCTCTGCAAGTGCTGCACAGTCTGGCTGTTCCTGTATTACATCATAGCCACGCATTAGGGGTAGAGGGCAAACAGTTCTCGTTATTATCTCGCGATTATCTGTGCTTATACCCATATCATTGCTGTATGGTATTCCATAATACCTATCAAATCCAAAATTAAGTGGTAGGTGTTGTTTTTGGTCACCAACGTGCCACTTGCCAATTATTGCGGTAGTGTAATTAGCCTGCTTAAAGAGATTTCCCAACGTTTTTTCATCCTTATGCAGACCCTCAGGTTGTCCAGGCATAAGCACCGCCATTGACCTAAAGTTCTCCCTAGTATCGCGGTCGTACACCTGAAATCTATTAAAGTCAAGCCTTTTTGGGTAGCAGCCTGTAAGCAACCCCGCCCTTGAAGGGCTACACACCGATGCCGCGGCATAAAAATCTGTAAACTTCATTCCTTCCGCCGCTAGCCTATCGATAGCAGGGGTAGAGTTTATCTGGGAGCCGTAACAGCTTGTATCTGAATATCCCATATCGTCGATATTAAAGAGTATTACATTTGGTTTCATATTTCCCCCTATCCTTTCAGCAAAACTATTATACAGCAACCAGCTTTTTGTCAATTAGTATTAGCTAAATCTTGCTATCAGCTCGTTTTGAAACTTTAGCGGTAGGTCTACAAAATGCGCGCTAACACCCCACAAACGCACAATAAGGTCCTTGTATTTTTCTGGGTTTTGCTGTGCTTGTTTTAGCTGTGCTACGTCCATAACGTTTGGCTGGTGTTGCATTCCACCATCTGCAAAGTAGCCTTTAAGTAGCTTGATAAAAATCTCTTTGCCTCCGTTACCTTGAAAGGCAGATGCAAAATAGTTAATCATCACACAGTAGTTCCACTGTATTAGGTCTGTATCTAGCTTAGCAGCAGACTTTAGCGCGGCTGTTGGGCCGTTTTTCATACTGCCACTTTCTGGTGTTAGTGTAACAGCGATAGGTGTTTTAGCATATCTACCTTCTGGTGTTGCGCCTATCCTCTCACCTGCGGTTACAGGGTGTGGCTGATGTATCCCAGAAAGATGTCGCCCACCTGATGGTGTCTTGTATTTCAATATCTCATTAAGCCCATACTCAAGTATATCTTTTGCTATTTTATCTACATAGTCATTATCATTACCCCACTTAGGTGCCGACCACAAAAAGTTTCTAATGACCTCCTCACCCTCGCCTTGATAGTTGTTTCTACAAGCGTCAACTACCTGTTTTAACGTGTATAATTTCTGGTCGAAAACTATCTTTTTAATAGCAGCAAGTGAGTTTACACACTCGGTAGATGTGCCCAAAAACGCCCCTTTGTTTTTATCTGGGTGTCCCTCCAGTGTCACATCAAATGCAGTTTCTATACAGCCATGAAATAGCGCACTAAGGTATGGAAGTGGGCTCATTATACTTCTTCTTCTACAGTTCACCGACAACTTCTCGCCTGCTCTTTTCGCAAAGAACTTTTCTCTACCACCATCTCGATACTCGAGTACCATGCTTAACTGTGAGTTGAACTCTTCCAGAATATTCTTAATTTTACCAGCCAACAAGACTTTGTAATCGCTATACAGTTTATCAAAAGTAGTGTAGTCATCTTTATTATATAGCTGTTCCATGAGTATCTCAGTCATGGTAATCTGCCCACTTGTAAAGTAATCTCCACGGCCAGGAATATTTATATCTTGGCACAGGTCAAAGCCGTAGTCCTTTGCATATTCAGGTTTCACCCCTGCTTTTATCATATTTTCTACAAATAAGTCATCATTATAGTATGACACAAAGTTACAGCCTGTTATAGTAAGCTCTGCCGCCTTTTCAAGAAATTCAGGTGGATTTTTGCTGTGTATACGCAGATTAAACTCAGGCTCTGGTAGTCGCACACTATCGATAGCATCTAAAAACAACATCGATGTTCTACTAACTGCATTTTCGCCATCTGAGAATATACCACCTAGCGTTATTACCAACTGACCTGAGTATTTACCAAGTGCTGATACCGCTATATCTACTTGATCATACATCTTTAGCAGTAAGCACTCTAATAGCTGGCGAGCTTCATTATCAGTCTCTTTTGTTAGATATTTATCCAAAATAACGTCAAGCCTGCCATAATTTATAAACTGAAAGCTCTCTATATTAGTAACTAAATGCCCTAGCCACAGTAGCTGTACTGCCTCATAAAAACTACTTGGAGGTGCCCAGCTCATTTTTTTGCAGTTTGCTGCAATCATTAGGTACTCGTTCTTTTGGGTAGCATCTTGCTCGGTTGCTGCCAGCTCCTCTGCATAACTAGAGTAACGTAAAAAGAGATTTTCCAACCCTTTATATGCTATATGCACACTTTTAAGAAAATCCACCTGAATATCTGAAATGCTGTTATCGTCCAAACGTTTTTCTACACTCGCCAAAATCCCCCCTACACCCTTTTCAAGCAAAATGCTCATATCAGGGGTATAGTGGGTCTTGTTCATAAAACTCTCATCTACACCAAACAAATCTATATCTGCCTCACTCACATATGGAACACCTGCATTAAGACTATACGCAAATACGCTATCACCATTTTCGTTACCCTGCTGTGGTGAAAACAAAGTACGTGTACCTACTATCAGCTCTTTTTCCCCTATAAACAGTGGCATATTATCCAGTATTTTTTTAAGACTTAGTGCGCGTCTTTCTGGTAGGCTGTAGGGTTCATCTGCCACTGTCCAGTCCTTTGGTAGCGGTGCTCGCTTGCATTTGTTTCTAGCACTCACTGTTTCTTGTCGCAAAAACTTGGTTCTTTCAGTCATTACAATTCCCTCCAGTTAGTTTGTTTGTATGCTGTATGATGCAAAAATAGCTCTTATCTCACTTATCCTATCAGCAGATATCTTCTCATCTGTATTATATTCACAGCTTAGCCCCAGTGTCTGGTACTTGCTTATCCCTAGTGGGTGGTACGGTATTAGCGTTACTGTATGTCGTCGTGGTAATGATGATAAAAACTCCGCTAGCCTATATATATTTTCATCTGTGTCGCTTATATTCGGTATTAGCACTACACGCACCCAAATATCTTTCGCTAGCGCTGATAATCTGTATAGATTTTCTAAAATCAGCTCATTATCCACCCCAGTATATTGTCTATGTAGCTCTGTATCCATCATTTTCACATCATATAGATATAAATCGCAGTGCTCTAGCGTGCGCTCTATTTCTGTAAAATCTACATATCCACTGGTATCTATGGCTGTGTTTATACCGTTAGATTTGCATGCTTTTAGCATCTCTGCTACAAAATCTGCCTGCAAGAGACATTCTCCACCAGAAAAGGTAACTCCTCCATCACTTCCATAAAAAACCTTATCTTTAAGTAGCTCATCTATTAGCTCTGCCGAGCATATATCTCTGCCACATATCGCCAGTGCACCTGTGGGACATTTCTCTACATTTTCTAGAGTTTTTGTTCCACATCTGCCACAGTCTATACAGTCATTCGCAGTATATTTTAGCTGTATTTGGTCTGTAAGCCCCTCTGGATTGTGGCACCAAGCACAGCTAAGGGGGCAACCTTTCATAAACACAGTAGTGCGTATCCCAGGCCCATCATGCACCGAAAATCGCTGTATATCAAATATTCTACCGTTCATAAAAGCACCTGCCCCATTTAATTAATATTAATATTCTCCCACAAATCTACCATTAACTGCTCTAATGCTAGTATCTGCGCCATCAAATCTACCTGATTTTATGCCTTCTTGTAGCTGGTCAAATGTTAATGTTTCGGTATAGTCCTCACCATCTTCACTTATAAGCCCCAAGTCTGTTTTGCACTCTAGTGATATTGCATCTGTATCAGCTATGCTCTGCATTTTTTTGTCCATAGCCTCGATTATCTGCCTTACTTCTGGACTATCTATCTTCGCTAAGTCGTTCATTTCTAGCGGGTCATTTACTACATCAAATAACGAAGGCTCTCTGTTTTGGTAGCGTGTATATTTATATCGTTCATCACGCAACATATACCAGTCTTGAGGCATGAAGTTCCCATGATATTCGGCAAACACATACGCGTCCTCACGTTTTTTGCCCTCCATTAGTGGTAGCCAGCTTTTGCCCGGTCTATCCTCCTCTGTTTCCAGCTCCATCATATCCATTATGGTAGGATACATATCAACAAGGCTGACAGGTGTGTCTATCTTCTGGCTTTTGGGATAATCTGGCCCACTTACTAATAGTGGCACACCCACTGATGCCTCATATGAGCATTGTTTAAAGAACAACCCATGCTGACCCAGAGACTCGCCGTGGTCGCTGGTGTAGATGATATTAGTGTCATCATACAATCCCTGTTCTTTTAGCTCTGTTATCAGTTCACCTATCATGTCGTCCATGCAGGTTATCATCCCATAGTATGAAGCCACAACTTTTCTCAGATGTTCCTCGTTAATGTCCTCAAAAGCTACACCTTTTTGAAACTCCTGTAGCATTGAGTGGATGTTTTCATTTAAGTAATTAAAATCGTGTGGGAGCTCTACATCTGGATAGTACATATCAAAATATTTTTTAGGAACACGAAACGGCCAGTGTGGGTACAGAAGCCCAACATACAGCGCCCAAGGCTTGTCACTTTCTGTGTTGCTGTTTCCCTTATCTTTTATATAATCCTTTGCCCAGTCGGTAACTCTGCGGTCGTGATAATAGTTGCCATAATCTCTAAAGTCGCCATTTGGTGCATTTTGCTCAAAATTTTCAGATGTCCCAGCGTGGGTTATCAGTGTCCATTTGTTTTTTCTTGTATATCCCTGCAATCGTGCATCAAATGGTGTTTTTCTTGGAATTTCTGCCCATGATGGTCTACGATTTATGATTTTGTAATCTGAAAAGCCTGCGCTCTGGTATGGCCCACAAAGGTCAAGCTTACCATACATTGTGCTCCTAATACCTGCCTCCTCTAGCCTCTTTGGCCAGGTGGGTTCTTGGTCGTCCAGTGGCATACCCATAAACCAGCTCTTTACCTGATATGGATATTTACCTGTAATAAAACTCATTCTACTGGGTGTGCATACAGGTGAATTGCAGTATGCATTAGTAAAATCCGTGCCATCTTTCGCCAGTGCATCTAGGTTGGGGGTTTTCACCTGTTTGTGCCCTCTATAGCCACACATAGCTGGGTTGTGCTCGTCACTGCATATAACTATCAGGTTTCTTTTTTTACTCATTTCTTTATCCTCTCACCTATAATTAATGGACACCTAGTCGGAATAAATCTCTGCGAGGTTTTGGCCAGTCCTGTGATATCACAAGTTCTAAAAGCTCTATCTTCATATCCTTTACCATGTCTATATACGCTTCATCATATGCTAGGTTTTTGGTCTCGTCTGGATCAGTTTCAAGGTCAAAAAGTTGTTCGCCATTGTCCCCTGCATAGTATGTGTATCTGTATTTATCTGTTCGTATAGTTCTCGCCCAATCCGAGTATTCTAGCAGTCCAATAGAACCATAGCTTTCGCTATATGCTACTTGCCTTATTGGCACAGTGGAGCCTTTGCAGATATCTAGCAGTGATGCACCATGTGTAAGTGTATGTTGTGATACTTTTTCTTTCGGCGCGCCTTCTCTTACTGGCATTGGTGGCAGAGTGGTGCCAGCCATCTCCAGTATAGTTGGGCATATATCTTGATGCTGTGCAAATAGCTTTGTCTTTTGACCTTTTGCAAGTTTCGGGCCTGCCACTATCAGCGGTACTCTTATGCAGGCATCGTAGTGTCTTGCACCCTTACTGTAAAATCCATGGTCACCTAGAAGTTCACCATGATCAGCAGTGAACAGTATGTAAGTATCATCATAAAGACCCTTCTCTTTCAAACAATTCACCAGTTTCCCTAGTTGCTCATCTAGGTATGCAATATCTGCAAAATAGCACTTTCTAGTGTAGTATTGATCTGCATGAATATTTGGCTTTAGTGTCTTAAACTGTGTTGGTGCATTTAAGTCCCCATACCACTCTGCCTCTATTACTCTTGGTATTTTTGTTTCGTCTACCTTCTCCAGATACTCAGCTGGCACACCAAAAGGGCCATGTGGCTGAACATAGCTCACCTGTACAAAGAACGGCTGGTCTTTTGAGGTACTATTAATATAGTCCAGTGCATGAGCGGTAATCCATGCTGTCTGCCCTACTTCTTTTGGGAATGGCAATGTATATGCAATATGTGAATTTCTGGGATTTTCTTCTGTAGCCCATTTAAAATCTTTCTTTATCTTGACAATTCGTTCCATTAGGTTTTCATCGTTCTCACCATAGTGCCCAAACTCCTCAATGCCCATTGTCCAGATAGTAGCTAATACACTATCAAAATGCTCGGGGTGATTTTCACGAACCCAATCCAGCCATTCGCCAGCTCTACAATCCTCGGTTATATGTGTTTCGTCAAATCCATATACTTTGTAATCATGTACAAGTTTCTCATAATGTGGTCTAAAATGCAGCTTTCCTATCGCTGCTGTGTGGTATCCAGCACCCTGTAGTGACTGCATAAATGTAGGTATTGTGGGATCTAGTCGATAGCCATTTTGCAGGACACCATGCCCCCTTGCGCTTATACCTGTAGCTATAGTGGCTCTTGCAGGACAGCACACAGGGCTATTAGCCAGTGCTTCATCAAAGACAGTGCCACTAGCCATTAGTGCTTTGATATTTGGCAGATCACATATATCATTCTCTATAGCGGCTTCTAGCCACTTGGCTGATAACTGATCTACCATAAAAAACATTATATTTTTCTTCACTATCCGCACCCCTATCTCTATTAATAAATCACATCTGCACGGCACAGATATGGTCGTCTATCTATAAGAGCGTGGCACACTCCCCAGCTAAACTCGAACCCAGCATTATCCACAAAATTATCTTCACGGTATGGCCCCAGTGATTTTGGCACTATCAAATCCCCCATTTTGCGGAAATTTATGCCATCATCGCTGAACTGATATGTATTACCCTGTGGGCCTGTGTCAGTTAGCAAAGCCATTACACCGTCTTTTGTAGGATAAACACACACTTCGTGTCCACTATCAACTATTGGGTTATTCTCGTAGCGCACATATGGCCCTTCTGGGGTCTTTGATATCGCAACTCCCATTCTAGTTTCACCAGGTGATTTACCTATCTGGCGACCTTTATAGTACATATAATAAAGCCCGTTTCGGTGTATTATACAACTGTCATCTATTCGGTGGCTATCAAATGCGCCTTCTTTATCTGTCTGGAAAAACGGCTGGTCACCTAGTTTTTCAAACGGCCCTGTAGGCGAATGACACTTTGCCATACCAAAGCAAGTAAACTCAGTAGGCTCGCTACAAGTAGGGTTAAAACTATCGGACACCGCAGTGTATATTATATATATGTATCCATCCGCACAGAACACAGTAGGTGTAAAGCACGCACCCGAATCAAAACTTCCTGCACTACCCTTGGGTATTACCTCACCTACCTCCTGCCATGTGATACCATCGGTAGATTTCGCACACCATACCGATGCATAGTATCCGCTTGTCTCTGGGCATTTTGAGTAGTATACATAGTAGTTGTCTTCAAACTTTATTATAGGCGATGGGTCACGCCTTGTCATATTCGGGTCATATTCCAGCCCTTTCATTTCGGATATCACTATCTTCATATCTTTTCTCCTTAAAAACACTATGGTTTGTTTCCATTAAGTAGATTCTATAAGTATTCGGTGTTGTACCTGTTAACTCTTTAAACAAGCGTATAAACGACGATATATTTATATATCCTACCTGTTCGCTAATCTGCGTAATAGTCAAGTCTTTATTTCGCAATAACTCTTTTGCTTTTTCTATCCTCAGCTTAATTATGTAGTCTTTATAAGTCATCGCAAACTCTTTTTTGAACATATGGGTTAGTGTATTTTTGTGTATGCCAAATTCCTCACAGATAAGTGCTACTGATATATCGTTATCACAGCAATGCTCCTCTACATACTTCACTATGCTCTCTAGTTTGGGGCTTAGTTTGGGTCTTTCTATACCTGATACACTCTCACAACATCGTTTTACAAATAGATATATCTCGTTTTCAATAGCTTCTTTGCTAACTGCACATAGCAGAATAGAGAAGCTTTGATACTGCACATCAATTTTGAGCATTAGGCATATCTTTGTAAATAACATAGAAACATCTGCCAGCAGATATTTTTTCATAAGCTGTGACAGTGCATCAAATTTTTCAGTACTATAAAAATCGCAGAGCATAGAAACTGCTTCGTCCGCATTGTTTTGAACTATGTAGCTGTATGCTACGCTTGCTATATCAAGGTCATTTTTGCTAGCTTTGCCCCCGCTAATATCTATTTGGTTTGACTCTCCTGCACTGTATGTCGCCTCTAGGAAAGAGCTCTGCATAAACGACAGTGATTCATATGTTCCACCTACACTTAGCTTGTATTGCTGATTTTGCACAATCATAAGCTCAGCAATTAGCTCTAGCATCTTGTCTTTGGCATATGATTGCTTGAAAGACAACATACATATTATCCTGTTTCTGTGGTCTATCTTTATCGAATAAACATCACAGTCATTCCCTGATAGGTCGTCTATCATCTGTAGGTGCTCTTTACCAAAACTTTCCGCGGGCACAAGTGTAGACTTGGAAATAACTATTATACAGTGATTAACATCTGGACCTTGCACCACACCATATTCTGCCAACTGGTCGCAAACATCCTTGTAGTTGTCACCGTATATCACTAGGGATAGCAGTTTTCGTCTTATCATCCTGTGCTGTATAGCTATATGCTGTTTGCTGTCGCTCAACAATGCATCTATTTTACTTAGTTCGTTGCCCTCACTATCGGTATCGCCATACATAGTCGCTATCTTCTTTATCGGTGTATAGTTTTTGTATGCAAATAAGCCACCTATAAGTATAAGCACCAAAAATATAGCTAGCAATATAACTGGGGAGAGTGTTGATAGGAAAGTAACAAGTACCTTGTCAATGCTATACTGTGGAAGAAATAGAGTTATCTGTCCTGCATCATCTGATGCTATGAGATAAGAAACTGCCTCACTATCCTGTGGTTTTTCGCCCAGTATCTCTACATCATTAAACATTAGAGTAAGCTCAGTTAAATCACTACCAAACCTGCTTTCTATATGGCTTTGCAGGCTACGTTTGTCTATAATAAAACAAAATCTACCCATAGTCGAACGCTGTGTAAACCTCACTATCTTGGTGGGAAAGACATATACATAAATATCCTCATTTAGTGATATCATCTGTGGCTCATCTATCGACTGCATTTTTGCAAAGAAGTTCTCTTTATCTTCGTTTTCCCATTCATTAAGTTTGTACAGGTTTATGTAGCTAATATAACCCGATGATAGAAATAGTTTATCATTATTATCGTATTTAAGGAAAAATTCTTTAGAAATACTTGATATCTGAGAATTTTGCTTGAAAATATCAAATGTAAGATAATTTACTGTAACATCTTCTGAAAAAGCATTTTGAGGGTCTAGTTCATCAGCAAATGAAAGTTGGTAAGACACATCTTTTAGGGATTTGAACTCTCCACTTAAATCCTCTGCCACCACATCCAAACGTTCCAAAAGTGACGCATTTATCTGTTCGGCAAGGCTATCTGTAGCATAAAATGTTATAAGTGAAAGCACGGTTGTAAATGTCAACAGCACAAGCCCAATATATGTGAAAATATATACAAATAACAGTTTTATTCTGCCAAGGTATCGCACTGGTATCCCTCCTTTACTTTCACTTATATGTCTTTCTGTTAAATAGTTGATTACAGATGTGCTTGTATTACTTTCGCTACCTCTTCGCCCAGTACTTTTGAGCCTTCTGTAGTAAAATGTACATTTAAGTGTATCTGGATTTCTGATAAACGCTCAAGCGCAAACGAATACAAGTCATTGACTTCAATATTATTTTTTTCAGCTATCTTTAGTGCCACTTGGTTATATATTATAGCGTCTTCTGGTACTCTGCAGGGTCTCACCCCTTCAGGATACGGTGTAGTTGTTGCCATGATAAGCTTTGCATCTGTTTTTTTCAGCACTTCTACTATAGCAGCAAGTTTTTCGCCATATACATCTGGCTCATTAATAGGTGGTAAAGACGGGTCATCGGAGTTCATATCTTTTATCATGTCCAATCTTTTTAGGTCATGTAAACCCCAGTTGAAATGGATAACTGTCCATTTTTTATCGCCCAGCCATCTTTCGATATTTTCTACACCTCTATCGGTATAAGCACAGTTTTCTGCCCTATCCAAGCTTACTATGGGGCGGTACACATTAGCTTTTCCCTGTAGCGCTTTAACTACTGTTTGGTGGTATCCTATCGATATAGAATCTCCAAGCAGCAATACATTTGGTAGTTTATCATCATGCTCGACATAATAAGCCGCTACGGTTATTTTTTCCTCTGCCGAGCCTTGTTCTGGAGCTTTGACATCATTAATAGTCATTAGAATAATCTCCTTAAAATCCTTGCTATATTAGCGCGAAAGATACACAAACATCATGTCCTTTCACGCTAATATTAATTTTATACTACTCTATATTATTAGTCAACATATCATGCAGTAAAAGCTGCATAGTAATCGCTATATATCGATAGATATTCCTGATAGCCTAGGTCATCTAGTCCCTCGAAGTATATTTGCATTTCTTCGTCTGTAATGGGACGTGCACCAGTCACAAATTTTGCAAACTCTATCTCTACATAGTCGTTGATAACACCCTCTAGGTCTGTTATTACATTTATGTCATCCTGTGATAGATATAGGTATGCAGAAGGATATCTCTCGGTAGTAGCGTAAGGTACGATATGTTCTATGTTCTGTCTTCTTCTTAGGTGACCTGTGCTGTCAGATTCCCAAGTCTGTGCTACCCACTCTGTGCCCTCAAACGCATGCCCTATCTGGGTAGTGTTAAAAGGTCCTCCAAAGACATTTGGCCATGCGGTACAGTCTGCATAAATGTCCCATGGTCTATTTATACCCATTGTTCCGTTCATTGTCCAACCCTCAGTAAATTTACCTAGGAATAGTTCTGGCTGTGAATCATGTGGACCTACAAACTGTAGTGCAGCATTTGCAGGTATAAAGAAATGGTCTAGGAACCTTACTGCTAGTTCAGGATACTCAGTATCTGCTGATATAGCATATCCGCCATTTGTAACATTTAGTTGTAGATCTGTCCATGTTTTAGTGTCATTGTATGTGCTTGTAAGTGGCTCTAGTGAGCCATAGCTCATCTCATCATCACCTAGTCTACCAACAGTAGAGCCATCTAGCACGCCAACATTACCCATAGCAGATACTGCGCGCTGTCCAGCATCATCAAGAGTAAAGTAATCACGAGAGATAAGACCTTCTTCAAACATAATATTGAAATATTCTAGGAAAGGCTTATAGACATCTTTATCACCATACATAAATGTCACTTCGCCTTCACGCAAGCTAGGCTCTAGATAAGCACGCTCTGTAGTGTCGATACTCATTCCCAGAGCAGACATCACTATTGGCATGCCGGTATTACCACCTGCATAAGAACCACCAAGAGGAACAATATCGTCACCTAGTGTTTTAAATGCACGCAACACATCTAAAAACTCGTCCATTGTTGTTGGCATTTCAAGCTGAAGTTGGTCAAACCATATTGTGTTGTATCTAAAATCCGATATACCGCCTGGGCTATAATATTCATTTGTCTCTGGGCTATCTTCGCCATTTACACCCACAGCGTATATGTTGCCGTCCGGCATGGTAATAAGGTCTCTATATTCTGGATAAACCTCATACAAATCTAGCATATTAGGAGTTAGGTCTTCATTCATATATTCGTTGATAGGCAATAGCAGATTTTCTGATGTGCCATATGTAACCAGCTCAACAGGTGTTAGTGCACAGTTGATAAAAATGTCAGGTAAATCACCAGAGTTGAATGCAAGGTTTTTCTTTTGGTCCATTTCAGCTAGCACCAAGTCAACCTCTAGATTGATATTTAGTATCTCTCGCATATACTCATAATACCAAACATGGTCAGGGTCGCCCGATGTCCCTGTGAAAGAGCCACCAATCATCAGCTCTAGTGTAATCTCAGTGCCTTCGTTTACCATAGGGATAGCATTTTTCTCCATATTTAGCCACTCAGGGTAAGTCGGCTCGTCAGCTTCACTAGATGAAGAAGGTGCTGCGCTAGAAGCAGATGTGTCGGAAGGATTGGAGGTTTGTGTTGTACTATCTCCACAGCCTACTGATGCTAGTAGCATTGTCGCTACTATAACAAAACTTAAAACACGCTTAAAGTCCATTATGTTTTCCCCCTAAATTTTATATTGTAAAGGTATCCACCTTTAAGTCCAAACATATACCTAGCCCTTTACCGAGCCTATCATTGCACCTTTTACAAAGTGCTTCTGTACAAACGGATATGCTATGAGCAGTGGTGCACTTGCAATAAATATAATGGAATACTTCATAGCCTGGGTCATGTGCTCACGGTGTTGCAATAGGTCTATCTCTGCCTGCGACATAGTCTCCCAGTCTATCTCCATACTTTGGTTTAGTATCAAGATATTTCTAAGCACCAGTTGCAAAGGGAACAGGTCGGTATCTTTTAAATAAAGCAATCCGCTCAAATATGCATTCCAGCTACCCACAGCGTAGTAGAGCGCCATTACTGCTACAATAGGTACTGCTAGTGGCATAGCTATCTTAAAGAAAGCCTTTATCTGAGAAGCTCCATCTATATGAGCAGCTTCATATATCTCTTCGGGTATATTGCTAGCAAAATACTGCCTAGATATTATCAAGTTTCTACAAGCTATACCTGTACCCAGTATCATAACCCATGGTGTATTTAATAGCCCCAGATTGCTTATATTTAGGTATGTAGGTATCATGCCTCCACCAAAATACATTGTTATAAGGAAAAAAATGGTAATAGGCAGTTTAAAGGGGAGATTTTTCTTTGATAACACATATGCTGCCGGAATAGTCAGCGCTATGCAGTAAAAAGTAGACGCCGAAGTGTAGAATATACTATTTAGGTAACCACGCCATATGCGTTCATCTTGAAAAGCAAATGTGTATGGCTCTATCGTTAGACCTTTTGGAAAAAACATTACCTCTCCCAGTGCTACCGCTGTTGGGTTTGAAAAAGATGCTATGATACAAAAAAAGAGTGGATATGCTACAATAAAGGTTACTAATATAAGCAAAAACACGTTTATTGTATCAAATATAACATCACTTTTACTTCTGCGTATTCTTGTACCTACGGCTTTAATCTGTTTCATTTTGCTTTTAGTCTTGTTGTACTCTATACTAATATCCATCTCATCACCACATTCCTGTATTAGTAAGTTTTTTGCTTATTCTATTTACAATAACCAGCATAAGGATTTCGACAACATTGTTGAAAAAGCCTATAGCTGATGAGTAGCTAAACTGCCCACCCTCTATACCTATCTCATATACATAAGTAGATATTACCCTTGCAGCAGGTAGATTTAGTGGGTTTTGTAGCAGGAATATCTTTTCAAAGCCTACTGACATGATATTACCTGACTGTAGTATAAGCATTATCATGATAGTAGGTAGTATGCAGGGGATATTTATCCTAGTGATTATCTGCCACCTAGATGCACCATCTATCTGCGCTGCTTCGATAAGTTCTGGTGATACGTTTGCAAGTGCTGCCATATATATTATTGTGCTCCAGCCAAGGTTTGACCACACTCCGCTCCATACATATATCGAAGAAAACAGCTGTGGCTGTGCTAGAAAGTCTATCCTCTCCATGCCCAGTGCTTCTATCATATTGTTGATTACACCATTGCCACGTTGCAAAAAGATAATAACGATTGAACATACTACCACCGCCGAAACAAAATGTGGCGCATATGTTATCATCTGGATTGTTTTCTTTAGCTTCAGGTCTCTAACTTCGTTTAGCATCAGAGAAAAAATAACACCAACTGGAAATACTGCCATAGAATAAAGGCTTATAGAAAGTGTGTTTTTGATTATGTTCCAGAAATCTCTGTATTCAAAGAAACGAATAAAGTGCTTAAAACCTACCCATTCACTCCCCCATATTCCTAGACTAGCACGATAATCCTTGAACGCTATCTGTACACCATATATAGGTACATAATGAAAAATAAAAACTGTAATCATCCCAGGTATTATTAGCCAGTAGAGTGACCGATACTTAACAAAATACCTTTTCCACTCGTGCGATAAAAAGGGGATACTGTTTTTGTCTGTTTTCACTCCCTCAACTCCTTTTCTACAATAATAAAATTTGTTATAACGGCTCTGTAAATATTTTTCTATACCCATATTAACATGCAAAATACAGTTAAACAATCATCTAAAAGCACATTTACTTGCTACACTTCACATTCTTTTGTATATTTTCTGTATTTTAATCGGTATTATTTTATGCATAATGCTATGTAGTCTTATTTTTTCTAAACACCAATCTTGTCCTATGTTTTGTAAAGAAACTTGAGTATGTTTATAAGTCAAGCACTTAAAATTCGCACAAAACATATCTTATTAGTATTAAATTTGAAACTATCATTGACAAATATAATAGTAAGTGATAACATTAAGCCATAAACATAACTAATTCATTATTAAAATAAAGATAGGTGCTAAAATGAAAACTGAAAAACCAAAGCGATTTCTTGCGTACACAGCAGTATACAACAATATAAGGGACTCGATAGAGCGTCAAGAGTATATCATTGGTTCTCTGCTTCCCCCAGAGCCACAGCTTGAGCTTCAATACTCGGTAAGCAGAACCACTATTCGAAAAGCCATCGATATGCTAGTGCGCGAAGGATATGTTCGAGTAAAACAGGGTTATGGCACAGAGGTAATATATAACAAGACAGCACAAAACTTAAACGTAATAACATCAGTTTCACAAACACTTGCAAACAAGGGCTATCTAGTGGGTGTGAAAAATATGTACATAACTATAGTAAGCTCAGATATACCTTTCCTAAAGCCACTAGAGCTTCCTCCTAATAGTAAAGTAGCAGAAATCAGTCGCATCCAAACCGCAGACGGCATACCTGTGTCTATAGTAAAAAATTATATAAGCTATGATTTGGTAAAAGGGATAGATACTACTAGCGTAAATATTGTATCACTGTATAAATTTTTATCCAATACATACGGAGTAGACATAACTGCTTCTAGTGACATAATAAGTGCAAAAAATGCAACTTTTGAAGATGCTATACTGCTAGAAACAAACCCTGGTACAGCGCTTATAACAATCGACCGCATATGTTATAGCGATGGCAAAGCAGTGGAGATAGACTTTGTAAAGATACTGGGCAGCAAGTACCAGTTTGAAGTTAATACTAATTTATAAGGAGAAATTGTATGAATCTTTTGGAAATACCCAGACTTATCGACATCAGTGCTGTGCGTACAGATGTAGCCATTAGTGAGATTAACAAAACTATAGAGCTTGCAAAGAAATATAGATTTATATGTGCATTTGCCATGCCCTGTTTCACAGAATATCTAGTAAACGAGCTAAAAAACGAGCAGGATATAATGGTCGGCGGTGTTGTAGGCTTTCCATCAGGTGCAGACACAACAACTATCAAGACAACAACTGCCAAGGAGTTATTGCAATTGGGTGTAGACGAACTAGATATGGTAATTAACGTTGGTGCACTTAAGAGTGGTAGATATGATATGGTATCTGACGATATAAAAGCTGTAATATCTGCTGCTGATGGTACACCTGTAAAAAGCATCCTAGAAATAGCTTATCTGAGTGACGACGAGATAAAGCGTGGTGCAGAATTGGCAGTCAAAGCTGGAGTTGCATATGTTAAAACTGGTACTGGCTGGGCGGATAAACCCACTACAGTACATACAATACAGCTCATCAAATCCACCATAGGTGACGATGCTTTGATAAAAGCCGCTGGTGGTGTGCGCACACTTGACACCTTGCTAGAAATGAAAGAAGCAGGCTGCTCAAGGTTTGGTATTGGGCTTTCTTCGATAAACAACATTATGAGAGAGATAAGTGTGATAAGCGGTATGGAATGGAATAGTGTAACTACCATTTCTAACGATAGTTATTAGCAAGGAGTTGTTATGAAATACATAATCGCGTATGATTTAGGCACGGGTGGTACCAAGGCAAGTCTTTTTAGCGAAAAAGGGCAGTCTGTCGCATCATCTTTCAAAAACTGCGATACTACATTTCCCCAGCACGGCTGGCACGAGCAAAACCCACAGCATTGGTGGCATAATATAAAGCAAACTACGATAGATATGTTAACAAAAAGCGGTGTTTCACCTGATGACATACAGGCGCTGGCAGTTTCTGGACATAGTCTAGGGGTTGTACCCATAGGTAAAAATGGTAGATTGCTTAGCAATTCCGTGCCAATATGGAGTGACTCACGAGCAACATCACAAGCTGCTGATTTTTTCTCCAAAACTGACGAAAAAGAGTGGTATCTAACAACGGGGAACGGTTTTCCATCTGCGCTATATAGCATCTATAAAATAATGTGGTATAGGGACTGTCAACCAGATTTATATGCGGATACAGATAAATTTATAGGAACAAAGGACTATATCAACTACATTATGACTGGTATTTTATGCACCGACCACAGCTATGCATCTGGTTCTGGTGTATACTCACTGATAGACGAGTGCTATAGTGATAAATACATTGCAATAAGTGGCATAGCTAAAGAAAAGCTACCTACAATCTACCCAAGCACCCATGTTCTGGGTGAAATACTTCCTGAGATAGCGCAAGAGCTGGGATTAAGCCCTAAAACAAAAGTCTGCGCAGGAGGGGTAGACAATGCTTGCATGGCACTAGGTGCTGCTTGCATTGATGAGGGAGATGTCTATACCAGTTTGGGTACATCTGCTTGGATAGCCGTTTCTACTAGCAAGCCCATCGTAAATGTCGATAAAAGGCCATATGTATTTGCACACTGCTTGCCAGGATATTACGTATCTGCCACTTGTATATTCTCGGCTGGCAACAGTTTTAAATGGGTGCGAAATACACTCTGCCAAGATTTATTGCTACAACAAGCAAGTGATGGAATTGATAGCTACAAGGCTATGGACAACCTTGCAAGTACCAGCCCAGTAGGTGCAAATAAGCTTATCTTCAACCCATCTCTCGCTGGGGGGAGCGCTCTAGACAAAAGCACAAATATCCGTGGCTGTTTTACAGGGCTGGATCTCATGCACACAAAGGCAGATATTATCCGCGCCACACTTGAAGGCATATCGATGAACCTGAGGTTGGCACTCGATGTATTATCAGATTATGCCACCATTAGCAGAGATATGCTTATAGTTGGAGGTGGTGGAAAGAGCAAGTTTTGGCGACAGTTATTTGCAGATATATACGAAAAAGATATTCTGGAAACTAACATAGGTGAAGATGCTGGCAGTCTGGGTGCTGCAGCTATAGCAGCTGTAGGAGCAGGATTATGGGATGACTTCCATAATATTCGCACTGTACATAAGCATGTGGACAGGATTACTCCAAATACTCATGATGCATTGCAATACCGTAGACTGCTCCCCATATTCAAAGAAATATCCGATATTCAGTCCGATATAGGCGACCTGCTCACCAAGATATAGTTATGTTTAAGTAACAAGCACTAAGCTATAAAATTCAATCTTACTCAAAAATGCACGAGACAGCTGTTTGCTATTTCGTGCATCTTGCTTTGTATCGACTGTTTTTTGCAAATCATAGTATAGGCTTAATTGTGTAATCAAGCGAAAGTCTCTGGTCTGCATGTATTAAAAATTCATCATGCACTGGTGCACCCCAGCTATCGTCACCACCTATACCCATCTTCCTTGAGCTTACTCGTAGCACAGTTTCATACTGCTGTGGCAAGCGACTTTGGCGGTAGAAAGCGCCTATTTGATATGGATTAAATGGCAATGCCGAAACCTGTAGTGGAGTTTTGGAGTAGATATGAATACCTACTCCTTTGCTGTTGGTTATATCAAAATACCGTACACCACACTTGTTTCCACTCTCCTGTGGTATAGTATAAGGTTTTAAACCTTCTGCTACTGTTGTCTCAAATAAACCTAGCTTG
Organism: uncultured Oscillospiraceae bacterium; assembly: GCA_964369345.1. Taxonomy (GTDB): domain Bacteria; phylum Bacillota; class Clostridia; order Oscillospirales; family Ruminococcaceae; genus Angelakisella. The sequence continues at coordinate 14,233 of CAYJFF010000005.1, read as the reverse complement.
GCTCTTTGCACTGTATCTTCATAAGTATCTTCTGGGCCATATCCATAGTATTTTATTCTTTCTAGTTGCTTGGACACGCCAAACATCACGCTGAATTCTGGGAGGTCTGGCAGTGTTTTATTAGCCTCTAGTGTTTGGTTCACATCAATCGAGCCATCTTTGAACACAGTGTATGTCAGGTAGCATATTGTTTCTATCGGCAATGCTAGCTTGTATGCATATTTCACCTTTACATAGTGCTCAGTTATCTCTTCCTCAAACCCCTTTGCCTGAGAATATTGACCAGCTACCTGCCAGCAAGATAACCTTAAATCCATGTTGTTTCCTCGGTCGTTGTCAGTAGGTGCACGCCAAAAATTTGGTTTTGGCATTGAAGTTATCATCTCTTGCTCGCAGATTTTGTATGATACCATTCCTCCAATTTTCCTTGCAAATAGCACACTAAAATTCTCGCCATGCACGCCTAGATTAAGCTCAGAATTTTCTACCCTAAAGGCATTTGCTGTTGGTTTTTCTTCGCTATACTCTCCCAGTACACACTGGCCAAATGCAATCTCGTATCCCGCTTTTTCATATAATGTATCATTTTTTAGATGTAACGAAACAGTAATTGTGTACTCACGTGTTTCTGTCATAACCTCGCCAATATTTAGTGGAAAACTCTTTGTTTCAAGCGGTAGCACATCAAATTCTTGCAATGATGAACACAGCTCTATACCGTCTATACAAACGGCTATTTTCCCAACGAATTCAGCAGTATTTGTAAACAGCATTTTGTTCTCTATCACTATCTGCGATGTGTCCAAGCTAATATTTATAGGGCTATAACAGTTTTTTACCACTTGCATTTTTGGTGAAAGCGTACGATTACCAAAAACCAGGCCATTCACACAAAAATTAAGGTCGTTGGGCATATCGCCAAAATCACCACCACAAGCTAGAAATGTATTGCCATACTCGTCTTTTGTTTCTAGTGACTGGTCGATAAAATCCCATATAAAACCACCCTGATACTGGAGATATTTCTCTGTAAGCTCCATATATTTATATAGACCACCGCAAGAGTTCCCCATTGCATGTGAGTACTCGCACAATATCACAGGTTTTTCTTGTTTCACTGCCAGCATATCTTCTAGCTTGTCTGTTTTAGTGTACATTTGACTGATAATATCAGTTACTCCCGAAAAAGCTCTACAGTGGTGTATCCCTTCGTAATGTATCGGTTTTTGCTCATCACGTTCTCTTATAACGTTGTACATATGCACAAAATTTTCCCCACCATATGACTCATTACCAAGCGACCACGATATAACACATGGGTGGTTTTTATCACGCTCAAACATAGACATAGCCCTATCTACCACTATATCTCTCCACTCTGGCTTACTCCCCGGTAGCGCTTGTGGCAAGCTATCTCCACCATACTTCCATGTACCATGGGTTTCTAGGTTTGTTTCGTCCATTACATATAGCCCATATCTATTGCATAGCTTGTAAAAGTATGTTTGATTTGGATAATGTGAGGTTCGCACTGCATTAACATTGTGCCGTTTCATCTGCACTACGTCCCATATCATTTCTTCTTCTGTAAGACACCTGCCATTTACATGGCTAAAATCATGACGATTTACACCATTAATTACTATTCTCTTGCCGTTGACATACCAAATACCATCAACTATCTCGGAACGAGAAAATCCTATCTCATACTCTATCTCTTGCAGAGCAGATAACTTTATTACCAGTCGATATAGGCTAGGTGTTTCTGCACTCCACAGTTTTAAATCTTCTAACAAAAACTGCATTTCTATAAAATCAGATGCTTTTACGTTAGCCTCATATATCTTGTTTTCATCATCATCAAATATTTCTACTGACAAATCCTCACCCTTGGCATTCTGTGTTTCGATAGCTAGGCTCACATCTGCGGAATGTGCTTTTGGGTCTACATCTGTCTTAAAATAGAAGTCGCACACCCTTTGTCTGGGTGTTGTGTATATAAAAACGTCGCGTACTATACCGGACATACGCCAAAAATCTTGGTCCTCCAGCCAGCTACCAGTTGAGAACTTAAACACAGCAACAGCTACCTTGTTCTCTCCTTTAACTACTAAATCTGTTATCTCAAAATGTGACGGAGTGTAGCTATCTTCAGCGTATCCTACAAAACTTCCGTTTATCCATAATGCAAATGCTGTTTCTACTCCATCAAACGCTATAAATGTGCGCTCACCCACACTGTCAATGCTTATATACTTTACATATTGCCCTACAGGGTTGAGCTTCGCTGGCACTGATGGATACTCTACTGCTTCTACCCCATCCCAAGGGTACATTCTATTAACATACTGTGGAACATCGTAACCTTCTAGCTGTATTTGTGCTGGCACCTTTATTCTATCAAAACCTCTACAGTCAAAATCACTATTTTTAAAACGCCAGTTTACCAAACTAGGGTTCTTGCTATAGTTAAAAAACCACGCTCCATTCAGTAATATCTTTTTGTTTAGAGCATCTTCCTTTGCAGAAAAGTCCGTCATAGCCTTAAGCCTATTCACCGCAAACACCTGCGGATTTGACAACATATCCAAGCTAAACTCACACATATAATTACTCCGTTTCTAAATAAAATATACGCTACCCTGTCACTGTACTACCCCAGCCAAGAAACGGTCTTCCACACTTGCTGACCATTATTAACTTGGCACTCACCTTTTGTGCTACGCCCGCTCTTTACTATCTTGGCTAGCTTTTCTCTAAGCTCGGTGTAAACCGCTGTATTTTCTTTTATCACATTTTTGCTCTCTGAGATATCATTTTGCATATCAAATAGCTGGTATTTGTCGTCGGTATCATCTTCAATATCATAAACATATGCGTCTGGCTTTGGTGCTGTCCAGCCTCCAGAACCCTCGCACATTACTAGCTTGTGACGCTTGTTGCGAATAGCCAGTGAGCCGTCTATACTCTGGTGCACAGTAAATTCTCTCACGCTTTCACTCTGTGGGTTTTTCCATAGAGCAAAGTTTGATATGCTATCCTCTGCTTCGTCCTCTTTAATCTGGTACCCTAAAATCTCAGAAATAGTCGCAAAAAAGTCGGTCAAACAAACTGTTTCATCGCACTTTTCGCCCTTAGCCATTCCATTTTTCCACTGGATTAGTAGCGGTATTCTGTGCCCACCCTCATATATATCTGCCTTGTGCCCTCTAAAAACATAACTGGGATTGTGTCCCTTTTCCCGTAGCTCATCAAAATCAGCCACAGGTGAGCAGCCGTTATCAGATGTAAATATCACAATGGTGTCATCATAGATACCTGTATCTTTTAGCTTTCTTAAAATTCTTCCAACTACATCATCACACTGCAAACAAAAATCGCCATATTCATTTGTATTTGAGCTGCCCAAGAACTTCTCAGTAGGCAGTATAGGCCCATGTGGAGCTGTCATTGGGAAGTAGATAAAGAATGGATTATCTTTGTATAGCTCTATCTCCTCAAGCACTTTTTCACAAAATCTATCCAACACTTCTTCATGCACAAAGTCCTCTGCTGTTGGCCCTGGTCGATACCAAGACTTTCCATCTTTAGCCACACAGCTTCTGTTAGGTGCAGATGTAAATTTATCGTTTTCTATGTATACATATGGTGGCATATCCAGCGATGCAGCTATTCCATAGTAGTAATCAAAACCGTTTGTCACAGGTGAATTCTCTATCCTACCATTATAATCAATGCCATCGCACAGGTCATATGACGACCCAAAGTTTGCCTGTTCAATGAAATTTGCAGTGTCTTTTGGCATATCCATTCCCAGATGCCACTTGCCTATGCAGGCTGTGCGGTAACCATACTCCTTGAACACATCTCCCACACACTTTCTGCCACGTTCTATTAGGTGCTCAGAATATCCCCCTAAAACGCCATTTTTCATTTTGCTACGCCAGTTATATCGCCCTGTCATTATACTGTATCTTGATGGTGTGCATACTGCAGAAGAAGCGTGAGCATCACAAAAAGCTACTCCATTCTCAGCCAAACTATCAAGATTTGGAGTTTTAAATGCACTTTTTTCGTTAAGTGCACTTACGTCGCCATACCCCATATCATCTGCCAAAATATAAATCACATTTGGTTTCCTGTTCATCTGCAATCTCCTTTTAAGCCATATTTTTTGGTGTTGTATAATCTTATTCTTACATCTATACTGGTGATAATATGCGCATTTGCACCAGCTTTTTATTTGCTTATTTTACTATATCACTAAAATTTTGCATTTACAAGTGACATTTTTTATATATAGAGTGTCAATTTTAGATATATCAAATATACTTTCCAAAAAACTAAAAAGCTCTCCAATAAAATTAATTATCGAAGAGCTTTTCTAATATGGATATAAATAATAATGTAAAGTTTAAAGACCTGCCTGAGAATTTTTATACTCAGTTGGCGTCGCACCCTCTATCTTTTTGAAGTTTCTTATAAATGTTCTGGTTTCTAGATATCCAATCTCGGTAGCGATATCTTGTATATTCATCTGTGTATTGCAGAGCAAATCCTTAGCTTTGCTTATCCTAAAATATGTAACATACTGCAATGGTGTCATATTTGTATGTAGTTTAAATATTCTATTGAAATATGACGAGCTTATATTAAGGTGATTTGCGATAGCAGATATGCTTATATCTTCTTTCAAGTGAGCACTAATATAACGTTTTGCTCCCAATATATAACTATCATGCGCTATGCTATCTGTTTCTTCAGCCACCGTTTCTTCAGTTTCGGTGTTGATTATATCCGTAAACAACCCAACAAGTTTCTGATACCTTATCTCAGTGGATTCATTCGAAAACACCTTAGAAACATCTTCGCTACTTATGCGAAAATCTCTCCATGATTCGTGATAATCTGTAAGCACCTTGCATACAATAGCAAAGCAGTAGTCTTTTGCATCTGGGCTATTGCTAGCAATCTCTAACCGATACATCTTCTGTAGCACTTCATCTACTAGCTTTACCTCTCGTGAGCGCATAGCATTCAGCAAACTAGAGTGTATAGTAGATGGAAAGCAGAGTTTTTCATCATCATCTTTTACAAGTACAACTTTATTAGCATTTTTAGACTTAGTCAGCTGTTTTTTCATGAGTAAAAATGCTTCATATATCTTTTCACTACTATCAGCAGGGTAGCTTATGGTGGCACTTATAGATATATTTATCTTCGCCTGAATAATATTAATCGCATGATTCAAAATATCGTCTACTCTGTGCTCTTCTCTTTCTATTTTATCTCCATCTAGCAGTATAGCTATAATATCTGTACCCAATATAGTATTGCCAATAAACAAAGAGTTTTCTATGAAATACTCCTCTGTCAGCTGTTTAATAAGCAGGTTAAACTCAGAAAGTTTATTAAACCTGTCTAGCGAGAAATCGGTGCGAATAGTTAGCAGCGCTAGCACTATTGCATTGCCATTAAAATATATATGGCTCTCTTGCAGATAGCTCACCATGTCATACTCTACTGGGATATGATTGTATATAAGCCGCCTAACAGCCTGGTCTTTAATAATATTTTTGTTCTGCTCTATTGTTCTAGCATATGTTTCATTTTGTGCTCGTAGGTTTGTAAGTGTGTTAGAAAAAGTCTCAAATAAATTGTTGCTCTCTGTGACACTGGCTTGCCCCGGTAGTTTTTTTATCTGAGCAGATAACTTAATGACAGATTTTGACTGGATAACTGCTAATAAATATGCAAGAACACATATAAGAAAAAGCGACAATACAAATGTGCCTAATGCTACACCTAAAAATCCGCCTACAAAATTTTGTGTTGCAGATTTATCAAAAACCTTTCCAAGTACCAGCCCACTATAAGACTCTTTTTCATACCAAACAGTATAGTCCTGTAGCTCATAAAAATTCTTTGTGCCATTCTCTGTAGTTATTTTCTCTATATCTGCATAATCAGCATCAAACAATATTTCATTATCTGGTGTAACGATAAAGCTATCTTCTTCTAGCAACATAAGGTCTGCTATGTCTACATAAAAGACAAATACAAAGCTAGTATCGATAAAAAACTCTGGTAGCACTGTAATATAAGCCAATCTATCCCCTACTTGCTTGTAGGAAAATACATCACCGTCCTCCAAAAACTCATATATCAGTTCATTGTTTTTATATTCATCTATCTTGTCTATCACGTTTGCAGTAGAAAGCACTCTATCGCTCTTGTCAATAAATACGCTAACATCTACATTACCAAAGCTATTATTTTTAAATGCACACATAGCTTCATATATCATCTTATAGGAGTAAACGCAGTTTTCGTATGGTGTCTTATTTATTTTTTGCAGTTCCGCACTGGTTGATATTATACTTATAAATTCTGAGCAGTTGACCAAAAAAGAGTTTGTGCCCGAAATAAAAGAATCTATCTGCTCTGAGTAAAAATCTTCATATACATCTGTTTGAGTCCTAGCAGTATTCACTAGGAAATATGTCGTAAGTATTAGTGACGGTACACCTATAGCAACTAAGAATATTAAAAAAACTCTAAACACATAGGTTTTTAGCTCTTTGTTTTCAGAGTAAAACGGAAACTCAAAGTTAATATCGTACACCTCCACTTCTTATTTTACTTAATCAGGCATCTAATTTATAACAGCATCTACACTATCGGGACAATGTAAATGTGCATAAATAATATACAATTATATATTATCAAAACTTGTTTGTCAAACAAACCTAGCCCTCTCACGCTCTTTTTGTTATGCTATTTACACATTTATTTAGAATGTATCTCTCAAAATACAGTAACTATGCTCTTTAGTAGTTGTTATATCTGCTCAAAAGTGATTATGGGTTATTATACTCAAAATCCACTGATGGTTATTATCAACATTTTTTAACCAAATTGTGAGATTTTTATGATATTTTTTGATATATGTATGACAAAAAGTGAACACAATCGCAATTTTCAATACTTTTCTAAGATTTTGCATCTGATAATTTTTCTTTACAAACAACTCAAAACAGAGCTTTTTTTGTGCTATTTACATATATTATAGCACATTTTATTATATATTTTATGTTGTTTAATCGTTTTTGCGTTCAGAAAATTGCAAACTTACATCAAAATTGCCTCTTGATTTACAAAGTTGCAATGAATATACTGAGAACATAGGCACAGGCAAACGACATATGTGCCTCATACACTTACATAACAGAAGGAGACAGCATTTATGAAAAAGACCAAGAAGATTTTAACACTACTACTTTCTATCGCTATGATAGCATCACTAGCAGCTGGTTGCACAGACGCAGACAGTCCATCTAGTAGTACCGTGTCTAACTCAAGCACATCTCAAGGTAGCACTTCTACAGCCGCTCCCGAGGAAATTGAATACGATGACATGAAAATAACAGTTATGGTTCAAGGCTCATATGCTGAGTATCCACCAGATGGCGGTGAGGCTAAGCTAGCGCTACAGGCAGCTTGGGAAGAAGACCTCGGGATAACTAACACAGACTATGAAGTTATCACTGCGTCCTCAGCTGACTTTGCCACCAAGCTTAACACAATGCTTGCTGATGGTACCCCTCCTGACTACTTCTATGTTACTTCTACAAATCTTCCGCAGTATGTAGACAATGGCATTATTGCACCTATCGATGATATTGTGGCAAACATGCCAGCATTCCAGGAGCTACTAGAGGTACCTGGTAACCAAGAAAAATATGATGCGCTAATGTATGAAGGTCAGCATTACCTAATCCCTACTCTAGCACTACCTGGAGAGCTAAATGTCGGTGGTGTAAATGGCTTGATTGTGAGAACTGACTGGCTAGAAAATCTAAATATGGACACACCTACTACTCTAGATGAGCTACATGATGTGCTATATGCATTTACATTTGATGACCCAGACGGAAACGGTGCTGATGACACATATGGTCTTGGCGGTGATGCAAACTCACACTTTAGAACAGTATTTGGCGCATATGGTATCTACCTAAATGGCATAATGTCTTGGACAGAGGTAGATGGTGCTCTAGTTCACAGCAGTGTCCTTCCCGAAACAAAAGAAGTTCTTGCACTACTCGCTTCTTGGTACGCAGAGGGTATTATAGACCCAGATAAATTTATTATCGAGGGTACTCAGGCTAAGGACAAATTTATCGGTGAAAAATTCGGTGCTTGGGAGTCCACTATCTGGTGGGCAAGTGATGCCCGTTTTGCATGGGAAACAGTAAACCCAGAAGCAGACTGTGCTATCATCAACCCTGTGACTGGCCCCGATGGCGAAAGTGGTTACCCAATGGTGCTATCAGCTACTAACGGATTTGCTATTTCACAAAACGCAGTGGACAACAAAGATATCGACCGCTTAACAGCTATACTTGACTGGTCTTGTGATATCAGTGATGATGGCGGACAGATGTTAGTAACATATGGCGAAGAAGGAACTCACTATACTTTTGATGAAGATACAAATACTATAACTGAGAATATATCTGCTGCTGAAAAATACGCTATCGGCTACTCAAACCCTATACGCTGGGTAAACGTTGTAGACCGTCGCTGGATACCTGCTGGTGATGCAAAACTAGATGACTTTGACGTTACAGGTAACCCCGACACTTGGATTCAAGGTGAGTATTCAAAATCTGTAACAGCACTTAGTGACTACCCTGATCTACAGCTAATATTCAACGAATATTTCACAAAAATCATTACAGGTGACTTATCACCAGACGCTTTTGACGAATATGTAACAGAATTCTTCGAAGAAGGCGGCACAGAACTTACCGAGCAAGTAAATGCAGCTTGGGCAGCAGAAAATAGTTAATCTATCCTCTGCAATTCAATAAAGCAACAGCATTGGTTAATAGTCAGTGTATGGCATATAATATATGTTTACACTGGCTATTAATTAAATACACCAAAACACGAGAGGATGATTATTTTGGTTGAAGCTACTAAAAAAGTATCCACTACCTCGAAACGAAAACAACATCTAAAACAGTATCTACCAATCTATCTTTTGGCGCTACCTGGAATTATACTGATGATTGTCTATAGATATATACCAATGGCAGGTGTTTCCCTTGCCTTTACAAACTACACCGCAGGTATGCCGATGGAGCGTATACAGTTTGAGGGGTTTAAATGGTTTGAGCATATATTTACCGATGCAGATTTTATACAGGCTTTCTTTAACACACTATATATAAGTGCGCTCAAGCTGATATTTGGTTTCCCTGCTCCCATAGTACTTGCGCTGTTGCTAAATGAAATCGCTAGCAATAAAATCAGACGCATTGCGCAAACAGTACTCTATCTCCCCCACTTTTTATCATGGTCTATCTTGGCTGGTATTATATTCACATTACTATCCGCACAGACAGGCATCATGGGTTTTTTCGGCATAGAGGAGTCACTACTACTTAACAGCGATGCTTTTGTACCTTTGCTTGTTGTCTCTGATATATGGAAAGGCTCTGGTTGGGGAACTATTGTATATCTCGCGGCTATCAGCTCTATTGACCCCGGTCTATACGAAGCAGCTATGATAGATGGTGCCAATCGTTTTCAGCGTGTATGGTACATAACACTGCCGAGTATCAAAAACACCATCGTCATCCTACTGATACTACGCTGTGGCGGTATCCTTAACGCTGGGTTTGATCAAGTATTTATGCTTATGAACGACGCAGTCATAGATGTTGCTGATATTCTAGATACTCTAGTGTATCGACTCGGTCTATCTCAGGGCAACTTTGCTCTATCCACTGCTGCAGGCTTATTCAAATCATTAGTAGGTCTTATTCTGGTACTCACTGTTAATAAGATAGCTAAAAAAGTAGACCCCAGCGCTGGAATAATATAAAAGAGAGGACTAAAAATGAGACATGTTAAGACAAAGAGCGATATAATATTCGACTCGCTAAACTATGTATTTTTCGCTTTCCTTGCAATTATAATGATTTATCCACTATGGCACCAAGTCTGCCTATCTTTTAGTGATTCAAGTGCTGCAAAAACGGGTGGTTTCTTCTTCTATCCACGTGACTTTACGACTATAGGCTATGAAATAGTATTGACTAGCCGATACATCTGGGTTGCTTTCTTCAACAGTGTTTTTATAACTGTAACCGCTGTTGTACTAGGTGTTTTCTGCACCTGTGGATTTGCATACTTTCTATCAAAAAAACATATCCCATATTCAAAACAGTTCAGCATACTCGTACTTATTACATTTCTTTTCAATGGTGGTATGATACCTACATACTTGACTGTAGTTAATACTGGATTTAGGGATACATTATGGGCTATAATAATTGTAGGGCTATTTGCTCCATATAACATTATTATCGTGCGAAGTTTTATGCGACAGCTACCTAGCGCACTTGAGGAATCTGCACTTATCGACGGTGCAGGCTATGGCACTATCTTTTTTAGGATAGTCATGCCGCTATCAAAGCCTGTTATTGCCACTATCTCTATATGGGTAGCTGTTTCTGCTTGGAACGAATATATGCCCGGCCTACTATATACAAGGAGCAAGAGCAACTATATTCTACCACTTTTGGTACGTGATATTGTAATGGGTGCCTCAGACATGGCAAATCTTGAAGTAAGCGCCTCCACAAACGCAGATATCATCAACGCAGCAACTATTATCATAGCTACTGTACCTATATTAATTGTATATCCTTTCCTACAAAAGCATTTTACAAAAGGTATAATGTTGGGAGCAGTAAAAGGTTAGTTCAATAAACCACTTACTCCTTTGAGTCAGTGGTTTATTTCTCGTGCTACACTATTATAAAAGGAGCGTTGATATATTGTATATCGAAAAAGAATATAAAAGTATGAGAGCGAGCTCATATGACAGAAGTGGTGGCAACCGTGACTGGGTAAATATACCACCACAGCAGTCCAAAGAGATAACACTCAAAGGCTGCGGCATTATCAAGCATATATGGACTACTTTTTTGCACCAAACATCTGGTGGGTATGATACTTTGCAGATACAGTTTGAGTTTGATGGTATTGCCACTGTGGATATGCCACTGTGTGACTTTTTTGCTCTACCCACTGGAGGAGTACATAACATTAACTCACTGCCTATTCAGGTATCTCGCACCACTAACCACCCCAACAAGGACAACTTCGAGTCTTTTCCATACCGCGGGGGGCTCAACTGCTACTGGGAGATGCCTTTCTTGCAGGAGTGCAAAATCACCCTTGTAAATAACGCTACAGTAGCGTACAATTGGTATTATCATATCGACTGGGAACAACATGCTACATTACCAGCAAACATTCTCTATTTCTATGCTACAAAAAATAGCCAAACCACCACTGTACAAGGCAAATATATGGGGCATGGCAAGATAGATTTTGACGAGATACACGACCAAGATACCAACAACTATGTATTTTGTGACATTAATGGTTACAGAGGGCATTATATGGGAATATCGCTAATGGTAGAGGCAACGTCCGACTGCAACACTAGCTGGTGGGAGGGTGATGAAATGTTCATTATTGATGGTGAGCAATGGCCACCTCGAATACATGGAACAGGGCTAGAAGATTATTTTGGACTAGCATACGGCTTTAGAGTGGTAGATTGTCGCCCACAGTATGGTATAAGCTATATTACAAAAAACACCGATGACGAGCGCCAAATAGGTGGAACTTGTTGTATGTACAGGTTTCACTTCGACTCACCGATAGTCTTTACAAGCTCATTTAAAGCGTCAGTAGAGCACGGCCATGCCAACGGCACTGATGCTTTTTATTCTAGTGTCGTGTACTGGTATGGTAGAAAAAAATAACAACAAAGGAGATAAGATAATGAAAAAAAAGCCAAATGTAATATATGTATATGCCGATGATTTAGGTAGAGGCATGCTTAGTTGCTATGGTCAGCAGCATTTCCAAACACCAAATATTGATAAAATTATAAATGGTGGTGTAAACTTTACCAATGCATACGGTTGTCACATCTGCGCGCCTGCTCGTGCTAGTCTAATATGCGGAGTGCATGATGCACACTGTGGAAAATGGCAGTTCACCAGAGCTGGTATCTACAAAGACTACGCAAGATGCGACCTGTCGCTTGAGCAGGTGTATGAGCTGATACACAAAACAGGTATCGAGGAGCGCAGTGGTGACCTTTTCCTACCAATGGTATTTAACAAAGCTGGTTACATGACTGGGCAGATAGGCAAACTAGAGTGGGGATTTGCCACTACGGGTGATGCTATAAAAGCGCATGGCTGGAAATACCACTATGGCTATTATGACCACGAGATGTGCCACGGCTTCTATCCTCCATTTATGTTTGAGAATGGCGAGCGTATCGATATCCCTGGCAATCTACATGCCGACTGTGGCTCGGACCAGTACTCTATGCAGACTTTTCAAAAACAGGGTAACGATATCGAAAATGGCAGGGCAGTATATTCACAGGACCTATTTGACGAGAAAATCTATGACTTTATAAAAGAAAATAAAGATAACCCTTTCTTTCTATTTCACCCTAGCCAGCTCCCACATGGCAGGCTTTCTATCCCAGAAGTATACCCACACCTAGCAAATGACGACCGTTTTACTCTTAGCGAAAAGGTATATATATCTATGGTGCTAAGGCTGGATGATACTATAGGTAAGATATTTGCAACACTGGACGAGTTTGGCATAGCCGAGGACACTCTTGTTATATTTGCTTCTGATAACGGGCATTGTAGTAGCTACTACACACCTGAGCGCACAGGCTACAACCATGGTGTATGCCTAGATGGTAGCATTATCGATGATTTACATATTAGACGCACTTCAGAATCTATCGGTGATATATTTGATGGAAACAACGGTATGACTGGTGGCAAATCTACAAATTTTGAGGGTGGTACAAGGATACCATTAGCGTTCTACCAAAAGAGCAAAATAACCAGTAAAACTAGCAACCGAATAGTTGCAAACTACGACTTTATGGCTACTATGGCTGATATGCTAGGTGTAGAGATTGATAATAGCGACAAGGACGGCAGGTCGTTCTGGGGGGAAATAGATAAGGCAGCTAGCACAAAGGACACTCAACACGACTACATAGTGTACGCAAGCGCACGAGGCCCTGCAATAGTTACCAAGGAGGGCTACAAGTTACGCGCCTATATTACAGACAACTATAAATTTGGGCAGTTCGGTGCGTTTTGGGATGAATTGGGCGACAAAGTGATTTTCGAGCTATACAACATAAATGAAGATTATCGAGAAGAAAATAATATAGCTGAACAATATCCTGAAAAAGCAAAGGAGCTACAAAGCTTATTGCTTAAAGAATGTGATGGTAATGTGTCTAATGGCACCACTCAAGCTCATTTTGTTTTCTATGGATATGACTACCGTAATGATATAAGAAAGAAGCAAAAATAAATACAACAATTTCATAACGAGGATTATTGATATGAGAGTAAAATTAAGCTTCCACAAGCAAAAATTCCACCTTGGCGATATACCACAAG